>JBDTIR010000288.1:0-16297 GCA_039936275.1 Isosphaeraceae bacterium
GTGTTGGCCGTCGGGGTGTTCCAGCCGCAGCCGCTCCGGGTGTCCATAGAGTGCGTAAATCGGCCGAGCTGCCGCGATGACGCGGTCCACGCTCTCGGCGCGGAAGTTCGAATCGTGCAAGGGGGCGATGATCAAGACGTCGCGCGGAGCCAATGCGCCGATCAGTTCATGGAAGTCAAACGGAATCTCCGCGAGTCGGCCTCGGTAATTGGCCAGGCGGGGCATGTACCGGGTCTGGGTCCAGCCTTTCTCGGGCAGCCAGACCTTTTCATCCGCTTGATAGTAATCGAGGAACGAGTCAAGCCCGCAGCTTGACACGACGGCCTTGATCCGAGGGTCAAACACGGCGGTGAAGACCGAGTTGTGCCCGCCTAGAGAGTGGCCGATCGTTCCGAACCCCCTGGGCTTTACGTACGGCAACGTTTCCAGGAGGTCGAGCCCGCGCATGTTGTCCCAGACGGCTTTGAGCGTTCCGCTCTCCCAGCCGAGGGCCTTGAGGTCCGGCTGATATTTGGCCAGCAAGGGATAATTAGGGGCCAGGGTCACGTACCCACGCTCGGCCAGCTCACTGGCGTACTGGCGATTGGGTTTGCCGCCGACCCCGACGACCGTGCCATGCCCGGTCACGTTATCGGTGCCGTGCAGGCACAAAATGCCCGGGGTTTGTGCCCCGTTCCCGTTGAGGACCGTCTTGGGAACGAGCAAGTATGCTGGCACACGTGACCCGGGCTCCGAGGCATAGGTAATGAGCCTGCGAACATAAGATCCGCAGTCCACCTCCTCCTCAACCTTCATGTCGAGCGGACAACGCTTCTCCGGACCAGGCAAGGGGCCCATAACGTCCTGCATCCTGTGAAGGATTTCACCGTACCGCTTGAGCCAGTCGCCGATCGATCGCACCGGCTCAGGTTGGTTGTCCGGACCTCGAAAGGTCAAGAGTTTGTCGCGTGGCATCCTTGGCGACGGGATGGCCGGGTCCGCCTTCTTGGGCTGGTCCTCTGCGCTCGCCGGAGTACCAAGCCCGGCGAATGCAACCAGAATCAGGCTCACGCCAGCGAATCCGAGAAATAATTCACGTGTTGAACAAGAAAAGATTTTCATTCTCTATGGTTCCTTGGAAATATCCTTTGGACGATTGAAAAGGCCGTCCGCTGTGAGTCGGCCCCTCCTTTTGAGTTCATCGGTCCTTCGCCCTTAGTCAACGACCCGGCGAAGCAGGAGCACCCGTCGCCTGCTCGTTTGCGTCCCCTTGAGCGCGGGCTCCGGTTGTGTCCGCCGGCAAAGGGACTTGCCTGGGCGACATCAGGTAGGAGATCAGGTCGCGGACGTCGGCTTCGGGCAAGGTGTTCAAGAGGCCGTCGGGCATGAGCGAGAGCTTGGATTTCCGGATTTCCTCGACGTCGGTTCGGGTGACGACCAGGCGTTCCGTCGGGGTCTGAATGGCCAGGGTCGGACCGCTTTGATCGCTGACGATCCCGTTGAGAATCCGGCCGTCGGCCAGAACGATGGTAGACAGACTGTAGTCGGTGCCCACGGTCGCCGCAGGATCAACAATGTTCTCCAGTAAATAGTCAAGATTTGATCGTTGCGATCCGGTCAGGTCGGGTCCAATTTTCGCCCCTTCGCCAAAGAGGGTGTGACAGGTGATGCAGGATTTTGTGAACAAGCGTCGGCCGTTGACCAGGTCGGCCTTGGCGAGTGTCTCAGGGTCGAGTTTGCTTTTGAAGGTCGCGATTCGCTCGCGGGTTTCGGCGGGAAGGGTTTTCAAATCCGGCCAGATCGAGGAGGCCAGGCGCTGGAGCGCTGGATCGGGGAAGCCGAGGATCTGGCGGACCTCGAAGGCGGGAACCAAGGCGCGGTCGATCGTTCCCTTGGCGACGGCGTCCAGGAGAACCTTGGCTGATGCGGGGCGAGCGCTGAGCGCGACGATGGTCGCCCCTTTGGCATCGTCCGGGAAGTCACGATACTGCGCCAGCAAGGTTTGAGGGGTCTCGGGATTGTCGAACGCGGCCAAGCCTCGGATCGCATCGGCTGCCAGGTCGCGTTCAGGCAGGAGACCGTTCAGGAGGGGCACAACCTCTGGTGCTCGGGCTTCGACCAGGACTCGGATGGCCTCACGGCGGGCGTTGAGGTCGGCGTCGTTCGCCCGAACGATGCCGAAGAGTTCTTCCAGGGCGCGGCCGTCGCCGAAGACGACCGAAAGCTCTCTGACCAATCGACGCACGGTTTCATCGGGACTGCTTGAGAGCCCGTCGCGAACGGTGCTCCAGGACGCCGGCGCCCTGGCCTTGCGGACGCCTCGCAAGGCGTCGGCCATGCCTGCCAGGAGGGCGTGCCGAAGGTCGTTGGAGTCGGTTTGAGCGACGAGGTCCGCAAGCTGATTGACAGGGTCGGGCGTCTGAGCCAGATCGCTGGTCAGCCTGCGTGCGATGTTGCGGCTCACGAGCGGAACCAGGCTCAATCTGGCCAGATCGACGGCTTTCGCCGGGGCTTCAGGGACGGCTGGCTCAACGCCGTACCAGATCATCAAGGGTAAGACCGGGTCGCCTTTGAATTCTGAGTGGCCTGCGATCGCTTCGGCCAATGGCCACCGATCCGCCTTCGTCAAGCGCTGCAAGGCTGAGGCCGCCGACAGCAAGACCAGGCCGGACGTTTCCTTGTCGGCGCGGTTCGCGAACGTCCGAACCACTTCGCCGGAAGGAACCCCCGCGTCCACCAGCAGCTTGATGGCCCACGATCTTACATATTCACTCTCATGATTTAATTGTCGAGTCAAGAATTCTTCCGACGTGCCGCCGGTCACGTAGAGGCACCAAAGCGCCCTGAGTGTCTTCCGCACGTCTTTTTGTTCTTCAAACATGGTTTGCAAGGCGGCGTGAACCTGTTCCATCGGCCGCCCTTCGGTCGCGCGTTCTTGAAGAATGCGGCGACCTTGGCGGACGTACCAATCGTTCTTATGCATTTGCAGACGGACCAGGGCGGCGTCGTCCAGGGTCGCCACGTCGGCGATCGCTGGTCGAGGGGGTTGGCCGTAGTTGATCTTGTAGATCCGGCCTGAGGAGCGATGAACGCCGTCGCTCTCGTGACATTCACCGATGTCGGTCCAGTCGGCAATGTACATGCCACTATCATTGCCGGAGATCAGCTCGACGGCGCGGAACCAGGGGTCGGTCGTCTTCATGAAGTCTGGGGCGTGCTTGCCGACGTAACCGGCCCCTTGGCGAGCGATCGTATCGCGGTTAATTCGCAAGCCGTGCAGGTTGATCGTGAAGATCGAGTTGCGATAAGACTCCGGCCAGTTGTCGCCCAGGGAGAACATCAAACCGGCGTGAGCGTGTCCGCCGCCGAGCTGGTCGGTTGAGGGAGAGACCCCTTTGGAACTGGTCAGGTTCCAGACTTCGGCGGCTCGGTCCCAGTGGAAATGGTCGGCCGTTTGTTCGATCAGTCCATAAAGATAGGGGTTGAAATCCTCGCCGTACATCCTGCGGAAGTGGGCCCCGGGGACAGCGTGCCAGAGGTGGCCGATGACGGTGTTGATGAAGAAAAGCTCGCCGTGATCGTCCCAGTCCATGCCCCAGGGGTTGGTCGTCCCCTGGCAGACGACCTCGAAGGTCTTGCGCGTGGGGTGGTAGCGCCAGATGCCGCAGTTGATCGGAGTGCGCTGGGTTTCCGGAGTGCCAGGCGCGCCGACGAGCGAGGTGGCCAGGATGCCATGCCGACCGTAGAGCCAGCCGTCAGGCCCCCATCTCAGTCCGTTGGCGATGTTGTGCCGGACCGAGGCGGCGTCCCAGCCGTCGAGCACGACTTCGGGAGGCCCGTCGATGACGTCGTCGCCGTTGCGATCCGGCAGAAAGAGCAGTTGTGGCGGGCAGAGCGCCCAGGTCCCGCCGAAGCCGACCTCGACGCTCGTCAATCGTTGGGCGCCTTCCCAGAACACGACGCGGCGATCAGAACGGCCGTCGTGGTTCGTATCTTCAAGGATGACGATGCGGTCGTGCTGGGATAGGTCAAAATTGACCGATTGATCCGCGTAGGTCTGGTTCTCGGCGACCCAGAGGCGTCCTTTCGAGTCGGTGGCCAGGGCGATCGGCTGCCTGACGTCGGGTTCGGCGGCGAAGAGGGTCGCCTGAAACCCTTCGGGGAGTTTGATCTGGTCCAGGGCCTGCTGGGGAGTGGTCAGGGGGATCGTCTCGGCTTGGGTATTTTTCACTCCGGAATCATCCCGGGCCCTGGCCAGGCCGCTGGTCGCGGCCAGGGTCAAGAGCCCGTTTGTCAAGACTCGCCGCCACGCTGCCCTTAGAATCATCGCAAATACTCCTTGGTTGTCGGTTGCCCTCGGCTATGATACGACAAGGCAAGGTCTGGATCGAGACACTCGTTCCGCATCCGTGAACCACCTTGAGGAGTTCTCCCTTTGATGCAGCAATTCGCGCGACGAGCCCTGGCCCTGTTGGCCTTGAGCATGGTGGTGGGGTGGACGCCGACCGAGGTCAAGGGGGGTGACGAACCACGGAAGGCTCGGCGGCCGAATATCCTGGTGGCCATTGCCGATGACTGGTCGCAGGTCCACGCCGGGGCCTACGGCTGCCGATGGGTCAAGACCCCCGCGTTTGACCGCGTGGCCAGGGAGGGCGTTCTCTTCAACAACGCCTTCACGAACAACCCCAAGTGCAGCCCTTGCCGCGCCAGCCTGCTGACCGGGCGGAACACCTGGCAACTCGAACAGGCGATGTGCCACTTTGGCATTTTCCAGGCGAAGTGGCCCGTGTATCCCGACCTGCTCGAACAGGCCGGCTACCTCGTCGGCTTCACCGGCAAGGGGTGGGGCCCCGGCGACTTCAAGGCCGGCGGCTTCAAACGCAACCCCGCGGGCCCCGCCTACAACAACCACAAGATGAAATCGCCCCACCAAGGGATTTCGGGCGTTGACTACGCGGGCAACTTCACCGAGTTCCTGGAGAATCGTCGCCCCGATCAACCCTTCGGCTTCTGGTTCGGCGGCTTGGAGCCGCACCGGGGGTACGAGGAAGGGGTCGGTCTCCGCTCGGGCAAGTTAATGGCCGAGGTCGATCTGCCCGCGTACTACCCCAACTCGCCGGTCATCCGGAGCGACCTGCTCGATTACGCCGTCGAGGTCGAGTGGTTTGACACGCACGTCGGGCGGATCATTGCCGAACTCGAGCGCGCCGGCGAGCTGGACAACACCGTGATCCTCGTCACCTCGGACCACGGAATGCCGTTTCCTCGCGTCAAGGGACAAATTTATGAACACGGCTTTCATATTCCGATGGCGGTGCGCTGGGGGGCTCGGGTCAAGCCGGGTCGGGTGGTGGACGACTTCATCAACGTCCGGGACCTGGCCCCGACGTTCCTGAAGCTTGCCGGGCTGGAGCCGCCCGACTCGATGACCGGGCGGAATTTCGTTGACGTCCTGGAAAGCGAGGCGTCCGGCTGGATTGACGACTCGCGCGACCAGATCGTTGTCGGCAAGGAGCGGCACGACCTGGGCCGTCCCGACGATCTGGGTTATCCGGTTCGAGGCATCCGGACGCGCGAGTATCTCTACGTCCACAATTACGAACCCAGCCGCTGGCCGGTCGGCAACCCCGAGACCAGCTACCCGAACTGCGACAACGGACCGACCAAGACCTTGCTCACGTCGCAATTCGACGAACACTACCGCCAGTGCTTCGGCAAGCGCCCCGCCGACGAGTTGTACCGGATGGACAAAGATCCTGACTGCGTTAACAACCTGGCCGACCAGCCCGACCTACAAGACGTCAAGCACCGGCTCAAAGCCGAGATGGAGGCCAGCCTTCGGGCCGACAAAGACCCGCGCGTTCTGGGGCGCGGCGAGGTTTTCGAGTCTTACAACTATGTTGGGCCCCGCAGGCATTCTTATGACGCCTGGTTGAAGTACCGGCAGTAACGCCAGAGGGGCGGGTTGACCCCCTAGTCGTCATTTCGATATAACTAGAGGTTCCCTCCCCCTCTTATCTCACGTGCGGGGCGACCCCCGCCTTCGTCATTTCCGCCGGTCCTGGTCGGCGCAGTCTTTCAAAGAGGTGAATGTATGTCGATTCTGTCTTCATTCTTGGTCGTCGTGGCGGTCGTCGCTGTCGCCGGGCGAGGAGAGGCCGGCGGGCCGGACGAGCCCGAGGCAGGGTTGCCGCCGTCGGCACAGGTGAAGGTCGATTTCCACGAGCATATCGAGCCGATCATTCAGCAGCGCTGCCTGATGTGCCACGGGCGTCGCAAGTTGAAAGGGGGTTTGTCGCTGGAGACCCGGGAGGCGTTGCTTCAGGGCGGTGAGGAGGGCCCGGCGGCGGTCGTCGGCAAGAGTGCCGAGAGCCTGCTCGTGCAGCTTGCGGCGGGGCTCGAAGAAGGCCGAAAAATGCCGTCGAGGGGGGAACCCTTGACGACCGAGCAACTCAGCCTGCTCAGGGCTTGGATTGACCAGGGGCTTACCTGGCCCGAGGGGTTTAGTTTTGGCTTCCGCGAGGCTGCGCTCGCTCCCAGGACGCCGGAGGTTCCTCCCTCGCCTGAAGGGCTGGCCTTGACGAACCCCTTGGATCGGTTCCTCGCCAAAAGTCTGGACGAGCGCGGGGCCCAGATCGATTGGACCCCGGTCTCCGACCGCGTCTTCGCGAGGCGGGCCTCGATCGACCTGATCGGCCTGCTTCCGGCGGCTGAACAAGTCGCGAAGATTGGAACCGGTGATTCTCAAGAAGCGCGCGCCAACTACGTCGAGACCTTGCTCGCCAACCGCCGCGCCTACGCGGAGCACTGGATTTCGTTCTGGAACGACGCTCTGTGCAACGCCTATCGAGGGACCGGCTTCATTGACGGCGGCCGGAAGACGATCACCTATTGGCTCTTTCAGGCGCTTTATGAGAATCAAGGCTATGACCGGATGGTCCATGATCTGGTCAGTCCGGTTCCTGGTTCCGAGGGGTTCACCAAGGGGATCGTCTGGCGAGGGGTGGTCAACGCCAGCCAGGCCCCGCCGATGCAAACGGCCCAGAACGTCGCCCAGGTGTTCCTGGGCACCAACCTGAAGTGCGCGAGCTGCCACGACAGCTTCGTGAATCACTGGAGGCTGGCCGACGCCTACGCCTTGGCCAGCGTCTTCGCCGATCAGGCCCTGGAACTTCACCGCTGCGATAAACCCTTGAACAAGATCTCGTCCATCGGTTTCGTCTATCCAGAACTGGGCGACGTGGACAACAAGGCTCCGCGCTCCGAACGCATGGACCAGCTTGCCGACCTGATGGTCACTCCCGAAAACGGCCGGTTCGCCCGCACGATCGTCAACCGGCTCTGGGCCCAGCTTATGGGTCGAGGGATCGTCGAGCCGCTCGACGACATGGATCAAGAACCCTGGAACCAGGACTTGCTGGACTGGCTGGCCGCCGACTTTGTGGCACACGGCCACGACCTGAAGCACACGCTTGGCCTGATCGCGACCTCCAGGGCGTACCAGTTGCCCTCAGTAAACGCGAAGGACTTCGACCCGAACGACCCCGAGCCGTTCGTCTTTGGCGGCCCGATCGTCAAGCGAATGTCGGCCGAGCAGTTCGCCGACGCCCTCTCAACCGTCACCGGTGTCTGGCCGAAGCCGACCGGCGATATGCTCTTGGTGGACGACCGAGGGCAGGGGGGGCAGGTCGCCGAGGCTGAGGCGGTCATCAAAGCGGCCGAGTCTCCCGACGACCCCAAAAGCGGCCTCCGCGTTCTTGACTTCAAGTCCCAATGGATCTGGAGCCACGCCAACGGCCGGAGCGACCCTGGCGGGCGGATCTTGCTCCGGAAAACCTTCCAGCTTGATCGCCTTCCCAGCACGGCTCAGATTGCGGCCTCGTGCGATGATGAGGTGGTCCTGTACGTCAACGGCCGGAAGGTCGGGGAAAGCCACGATTTTGGCCAACCCGTCTCGGCGGAAATCACAACCGACCTGAAACTTGGCGAGAACGTCATCGCGGCCGAGGCGACCAACTGGCCGGACGTCAAGCATAACCGTGGCACGCAGCACAAACCCCCAAGCCCCGCCGCCCTCATCGTCCGGGTTCTTGGATCTGAGGCAGGCCAGGAGGACTGGACCCTGGGCACGGACACAAGTTGGCTCTGGACCGCCGAGGCCGGCGAAGGCTGGAACGGCCCGGGGTTCGACGCCGATGAGTGGCAGCACGCGTTCGAACAGCCCTGGGCCGTCCTGGCTTACGCGAACGTGAACCTGGCCGCTGCGCTCGGAGACGTCATGCCGACTGAAAACCTCGCACCGATTCGCGCGGCTTTGCTGTTCGACGGCCCCATGCTCTCCGCCCTGGGCCGGTCCAACAGGGCGCACGTGGTGACCAGACGAGACTCGGCCGCAACCATGCTTCAGGCCCTGGAACTGATGAACGGCGTCACACTCGACGCCAAGTTGAAGCAAGGGGCCGCCGCCTTGCTCGCCGCTAACGGCAACGGCGCCGACGCTGATGCCCTGATCGCTCAGGCTTTCCTCGCCGCGCTCGGTCGCGAACCAACCCCCGAGGAACGCGACATCGCCCGTGACCTGGTCGGCACTCCGGTCAAGGCCGAAGGGGTGCAAGACCTGCTCTGGACCATCGTCATGCTGCCGGAATTCCAACTGATCTACTGAACCGGCAACGGCCTTTGGAGTGACGCGGTTGACCACGTTTTCCTCTGTGTAGGGCGTGTGGAGCACGCCGTCCGAGCATCAAAGACAGCGTGCTTCACACACCCTACAAAATCAACCGCGTCACTTCGAGACCTTGGAGAGATTCGTTTCAAAAAAGCCGTTTCGTGGTCTATACTTATACTGAGAGTGAATCATGACGATGAATTCAGATCAGACGCGGCGAGACTTCCTCAAGACGACCAGCGCCGCGACCCTGGCGGCCCTGGCGGCAGGAGCGCCAAGACGAACCCTGGCCGACGATGACATCGATCGCAAGCGACGCGAGGCCAAGGCCGACACGGTCATCGTGCTCTGGATGGCCGGCGGCATGCCGCACGCCGAGACGTTCGACCCCAAGCGGTACACTCCGTATTCGGCCGGGATGAAATCCCTCGACATTGCCAGCACCGTCCCGTCCATCCCGACGGCCGTCGACGGCGTCCAGTTCGCCGAAGGGCTGGAACGGATCGCCGGGGTAATGGACCGCGCCTGCCTGATCCGTTCGCACATCGCCGCCGACCTGGGGGCGGTTTTGCATTCGAGATACCAGTATCACTGGCACACCGGCTATGAGCCGCCGGCGAACGTCGCGGCGCCGCACCTGGGGGCCTGGATCGGGCACGCGCTCGGGCCGAAGAACCCGGCCATTCCAACTTATATCGATATCGGTCAGCGCTATGAAGGCAACAGCGAGGCCGAGGAGATGAAGTCGTTCCAGACCGGCGGCATTCTCGGCACTGAGTTCGGACCGTTTCGAGTCCCGGACCCGGCCGTCGCCGCCGCCACGGTTCGGCCGTCGTCGGGCATGACCCTGTCTCGGTTCCAGAGCAGGTCCCGTGCCTATCAACGCCTGGTCCAGTCCAGTCCGATCGCTCGTCACGGTACCGACTTCCAGAAGGAATCCTTGCTTCGATCGGTCGAAAACGCCGACCGCCTGCTCAATTCCGACGCCGCGAAGGCGTTCGACCTGGCTTTGGAACCGAAGTCGAGTTACGACGTCTACAACACCGGCAGGTTCGGCCTTGGTTGCCTTCTGGCCCGTCGTCTGGCTGAGGCCGGGGCCCGCTACATTGAGGTGACGACCGAGTACGTCCAGTTCCTCAACTGGGACACTCACGACAACGGATCCACCCGCACGGTGGCCTTGAGGAAGCAGATTGACGCCCCGATCGCGCAACTGGTGCTTGACCTGGAAGAGCGCGGGCTGCTCGATCGCACGCTCGTTGTTCTGGCCAGTGAGTTCAGCCGTTCGGTCCTGATCGAAGGCAAGGTCGAGAAGCGGGCTCCCGATCGGGTCGCGCAGCCCGACGTCGTTGATAGCCCGGTCCATTACGGTCATCATCGCCACTTCACCGGAGCAGGCTCGGCGTTCCTGTTCGGCGGCGGGGCCAAGCGCGGCTACGTCCACGGTGAGACCTCGCCCGAGTCCCCCTTCAGTACGGTTCGCGACCCGGTCACGGTCTCCGACCTGCACACGACGATCTATCACCTGCTCGGCATCTCTCCCAGGTACGGCGTCGTCACTGAGGAGCGGCCGTTTTTCGCCACCAAAGACGGCTTTGGAGTTCCCGTGCTGGATCTCTTGGCCTAAATAAGTATTGAATTCGGGTCACGACTTCCCAAGGCTAATGTCTTGTCGGGTGTGTCAGCCACGCTGTCCGGGAATTCAATTCGGCGTGGTTGACGCACCCGACGAGATCAAATCCGCGGCCAACCGCCAAAAAGGGCTGTCGCATTTGGGCTCTTGAGGGTCGGTTTCAGGTTGACGGTCTTCCGTGCTGAACATTCGGTGCTGGATCGTCACAACTCCTTGCTATGAACGAGTCTGAGTGCGCCGAAGCTTCGGGTATCGAAGTGCCGGAGCTGTCAACCCGCTCTCCTCCCCAATGCGACAGTTTCCGCCAAAAAGGCGTACTCTACTCAAAGGGGTGGTCGCCGTCAGGGCAATGACTTCCGCCAGGTGAGCACGGCCTTGGTCAAGCGCGCGGTTGGTTCGGGCTGTTCTAGGGCGAGGTTCGTCGTCTCGTCCGGGTCTTTGATCCGGTCATAAAGTTCCGCTCCTTGGCCGTCGGTATTCACCAGGAGTTTCCAGGGGCCGTCCAGGACAGCCAAGTTCGGAGATCGGTCCTCGGGATTGCCCGGGTATTTGAAGAACTCGGCGTTCCGACCGTATTCCCAGAAGAGCGGCTTGCTCCGTTCCGGTGCGGGGTTGCCAAGCAGGGCGGCCAAGCGGTCCTCGCCGTCTGGCCGCAAATCAGTCGGCAGATCGGCGCCGGCGAGTTTGCAGAAGGTCGGGAACAGATCGACGGCGGCGAGAACGGTTGTCTCATCGACCTTGCCAGCCGGAACGTGGCCTGGCCATCGGGCGATGAACGGCACGCGGAGGCCGCCTTCATACAAACTCATCTTGCTGCCGCGCAGGCCGACGGTGCGCGCCCTGCGGAACGTGGGCAGCGGGCCGTGGTCGCTGGCGAAGATGACCAAGGTTTTGTCGTCGATGCCAAGGGTCTTCAGGCCGTCGAGCAGGCGGCCAATTTGCGCGTCGTTCTCGACCATCACGCCGTTCAGGTTCTTGGGCGTGTTGCCGATCTTCGCCGTCGCTGAAGGCACCCAGGGGGTGTGGGGGTCGTCGAGCCAGAGATTGACCAGGCAGGGCTGGTCTGGGTGTCGTTTGAGGAAATCGAGCGTCTTATCGACGAAAAATCGCGAGCGTTCCCAGCGCTTCACTTTGTCTTTGTCGGACCAGATCCAGTCGGTCGCGGTGATGTCGGGATCGGGTTCGGGACTTTCCCAGGTGCCCGCGTGTTCGTCATAACCGTAGGCTGCGAATTTCGGAGGGTCGATTACGTCGCGTCCGCCACCGAGGTGCCACTTGCCGAAATGGGCGGTGGCGTAGCCAGCCGCGTTCAAGACGCGCGGGTAGGAGGGAGCGTTTGGATCAAGAAAGTCGTCCTGTTCGCAGCCTTTGTTGCCCGCGCGGGTTTGCAGGTAGCTGGTGATCTTCCAGCGCGCCGGAAACTGTCCGGTGATCAGGCCGCACCGCGACGGTGAGCAGATCGGCGATGCGGCATAAAACCGGGTGAATCGGGTGCCTTCGCGGGCCATCCGATCGAGGTTCTTGGTGAGACCTTGCGGGTTTCCGAAGCAACCGAGGTCGCCGGCACCCAGATCGTCGGCCAGAATCAAGACAATGTTTGGCGCGGGCGGATCGGCCTCGGCACGGAGTGGAACGGCTGCAATCAGCAGCCATCCCAGGGTGAAAATGAGTCGCATAGTTCGTTTGGTCTCCTGTTGGCGACTCGGAGCGGCGGTTCTGGACGGTTGATTTTTGCCCCAAACCTCGGCAACGTGAAGACCAAAGGAGTTTGACCAATGACGGCCGGTATCAAAAAAAAGGGGGGTCGGGGAGATGCGAACGATCCCCAGCCCCCCTTTTTGAGAGCAACCTTGATGCGAATGAAGGTGCTTCCAGGAGTCTCAGCGACAAATCGCCTCGATCTGTCCCCAAAAGCCGCCAAACGGTTGTCAAAAATCCCGAAGGACCAACCAAAAGGAGCCGTCGCTCAATGAGTTCCGTCCGTCGATCACAACGAGCGTCACGAACCGGATGGGCCTGGTTCCTGGTCCTGGCGGTGTCCTGGTCCGTTCTTCCGGTAACGAACGCAGCTGACCCGCCGCGCCGAAGGGCCGCCGATCCTCGCGACGGCTGGTATGACATCCGCGACTACGGCGCTCAGCCTGGCCACAGCCCTGAACAGGCGGCCAGAACGCACAGGGTACTTCAAGGGCTGGTGGACCTGCTCGCCAGGCCAGGCCATAAGTACTCACGCACGATTTACATCCCCGGCGCCGACGAGCCTTGGACGATCGATCGGCCGGTCTTTCTTGATCAATCGCAGATCACCATCCAGGGCGATGGTCCCAGCTCGATCGTTCAGATGGCGCCTGACCGTGATGATTCCTGTTTCTTCGTGGGGATTTCGAGGACCCCTCGGGATAAGGTGTTCACGCCCGACCACTGGATTGACCTGTTCGGCAAGCTCGACGCCTCGGCGGCCCCCCGGCCTGGAGTGCGCTGGGGCTTGCGAACCAGGGGGGACAGCCATATTGCCCAGGGGGCCGGCCCGTTTTGCTATGGGACGGGCGACTACTGGGCCGAGACCCGGCAGCTCACCGTCGAGTTCGCGCTCGATTTCTCAGTGACGCCGTATCACGATTTCGCCTTCTTTGGCGTCAGCGGACGCGGGCAGCCCCAGCCTTGGATGCTCTTCGGCGCCGCTGGGGAATTCGTCGTTGCTTATCGGACTCGGGACGGCTCGATCACCGGCGGCACGGTGCGGATGTTCCGTTTCAAGCCGCCGGCTGGCCGGGGGGTCCACCGAATTGCGTTTCAGATCGACCTGACCACCGCGCGTGTTTCGGCATTTGTTGATGCCGTCGAGGTGGCGACGACCGGTGACAACGGCGGCACCGACTTCCAGGCCGCGTCCAACCTGAAATTCTCGGCCAACCAGAACATGCCATTCAAGATCAACGCGGCCGGCACGGGAGCTAATTCATTTAGCTCGGATTATTTTGAATATGATCATAAATTTGCTCGCGATCTCTGGCTCTACGGCCTGCGGGTCTCGAAGACGATCCGGTATGCGACTGCGGGCGTCGGCCGGCGGTGGCGGCGTCGCGACGGCACGCCGATCGACGACGCGCACACCTTTTTTGAAGCCGACGCCGAGACGGTCGCCTTGCTTCCCTTGCAGGACCCGCCGAAGTCAGGCGCCGCCAGCCGCCTGGTTTCGGTCAAGGCGGGCCCTGCCGGCGGAGGTCGGAACTCATCGGCCTTGTTCCTCAGTCCCGAACACGGCACGCCTTACTCGGCGCAAGGGCCGCATCACTTCCGAGACGTCACGGTCAAGGCCACGCCAGGCTTCTATGGCGACGCCGTGACGCTCGGGTTCGCGCTTGATTTCTCCGCGGAGCGTTCCCAGTTCCACGGCGGCGCCCACGGCATCGGCTCCTGGAACTGGGGGGCCAATTACGTGACCAGACTGCGTGATTGCCAGTTCACCGCCACCGACGCTTCAATCTACAATCACTACGGCCAGATGGAACTGACCGCGTGCCGGTTCCATAGCCACGGCCGCGCGACGATCTGGGCCGATCTCGGCATCATCCGTGCGCATAACCTCTGGTGCGCTTACGGCGGAAAACCAGAATTCATCGTCAAGCTGACCAACGGGGGCGCTTTTCTCGCCAACCATTTCGAAGTCGATATCGAAGGGGGGGATTACCCGTCCATCGCCGGGTTTTACGCCGAGAGCAGCAACCAAGGCGGCTCCGTCGAAGGGGGACGGCTTGACCTGAAGGACATCGCTTTCGGCACGATCGGTCCCAAGTCCCCCCTGGTCCTCTTGCACCAGACAAACCCGTTTGACCCGCCTTCGGCCTTCAGGCTGGAGGGTTTGATCCTGGTCGGTGGGAGCTATCCAGCGCTCGTCCAGACCGACGGCCGGGTCTGGAACGGCGAGATCCAGACCGAGGTGCAACCGACTTACCCGCCCGTGCTCCACACCAACAGCGAGGCTGGCGGCATCGTCTCCAGACACAGGAGATTCATTGGCCCGCCGCGCGAGACCACCTGGACCCGTGGGGCGCACAGGCTCGATGTGACCATGCCGGCCGACGCGCAATTCACCCTCTGGCGATGCGTGGCGACCGGCAGCTACGGGACCGCCAAGCCCCCCCGCTGGCAAGGATTTGATCCGGTCGACGCGGGCGAGAACGGCTTGGCGGCCTATCTGACGGGCCATTCCTATTGGTCGGCCGGGGTGCGGACTCATCACGGCGCCTTTACCAACCAGGCCCACGCCGCCGTGCTCAACCAGCTCTTCGTCGGAACCGAGGCACCGGCACCAAAGGGTCTGTACATCGGTCTCTCAACCGTTCCGGCGCAGCGCGACGGCGGCGTCATCGAGCCGCAAGGCCAGGGGTATGCTCGGGCGGCGATTCCGCGTGAAGCCTGGTCGGCGTCAAAGGACGGGACCTCGGCGAACATCCAGGCCGTCACGTTCCCCAAGGCGGAAGCCGATTGGGCGGACGTTCACGCCGTCTTTCTGGCCGACGCCGCGAAAGGAGGCCGCGTCGTCGCTGCGATCGACGTCGCCCCCTTGACCGTCAAGGCCGGGGTCGCCGTCTCGTTCACCCCCGGCCAGCTTGCCGTGGCGCAGGCGAGTGGGCCCCGGGGGATCTCCCTGGATCTGGCCGATGCATTCAACGGCTTCTGGCTCCACGGCCAAGCCTTGAAACCGCTGACGGTTCACATCGCCTTGTCTACGGGACCGGCCAACCTGTCGAGCGGACCGAAGGAACCAGCAAGCGCAGGTTACGCCCGCCTGGCGGTGCCGTCAACGTCGTGGTCGAAGGCCCTGGATTATGGGCGGATCTCGGACCTTGGAATCGTGACCAATTCCCAAGCCTTGCGGTTCACGAGACCGACTGGACCCTGGGGGACCGTCCGATCAGTCTACCTGATGGACTTGCCTCAAGGAGGGCGCGTACTGGCCGCCGCTGCCTTGACCATTCCCAGGTCGCCTCTTCCCGACGATCCCGCCCCGGAGTTTGCCCCTGGCGCTCTCTGGATCAGCACTGACTGATCTGGTTAGACTCTGCATGTGCCAATTTTTTCGATTTTGACGATCAGGCCGACTGGGCCGTCCGCCGTTGAATTTTACCCGTCCCCGACCTTCAATTTGCAGTCGCATTGACCGATGATGAGAACCAAAGGAATCATCCACATCAAGTCCGCGGAAGCACGGTCCACGGCCGGACTAAATAATTGTGTGGATGATTGGATTTTTTTTCTTGACGTTCGTGCTCTCGCGCTGGTATTGCTAGATAGGCTGGCGAATGGATTCGCGGTGCGGTCTTTGAATCGGGTTGTATGCTTTGGCGTCCGCGTTCCGAATCCCCCCGTCGCTTATTGGCGCGTACTGGAGATGAGAGTCATGAGAGGTAGCCAAGTCGGCACTCGTCGGCCAGGTTCGCGACGACGGAGTGGGGAGCGTCCCCGGCTCGAGCGGTTGGAAGAGCGTCAGTTGCTGGCGACCTTCACCGTGACGAACACAGGAGACCTGACGCCCGGCGGACAACCGGTCCCCGGTTCGTTCCGCGCGGCGATCATTGCTGCTAACACGACGCCGAATTTGGCGGGGACCCCTGACCGGATTGAGTTTCGGATCGGCTCGGGTTTGGCGACGATTACACCAACGGCGGCGTTACCGGCGATCCAGGATACGGTCGTTATTGACGGCTCGACCCAGCCCGGGTTTACCGGGGCCCCCTTGATCGAACTCAACGGCAGCTTGGCTGGCCCGACCGTGGGCCTGCGGGTCAGCGCCGGTAACAGCACGGTCAGGGCTTTGGCGATCAATGGGTTCAGCAGTGGGGGGATCCAGCTTGACGCGAGCAACAACAAGATCGCGGGCAACTTCATCGGCACCGACGCGACGGGCAACAATCCCCGGCCCAACGCCATCGCGGGAATCATCATCAATGGTTCGAATAATATCATTGGCGGCACCAATGCGCTTGACCTCAATGTGATCTCAGGCAACGGCC
>JBDTIR010000289.1:0-6097 GCA_039936275.1 Isosphaeraceae bacterium
GGATCGCCTTGAGGAGCCCGTACGCTTCGCGCGGCGACCACGCGAGGGGGTGATAAATCTCCCCGGAATCGACGAGTCGTCGCATCAGTTGTGAGGATTCAGCGGCCTTCGAAATCGGGAGCAGTAACTTGAGCATCGCTTCGCGGTTCTGCTCCCCCGCGTACTGCTGAAGCGCCCTGCCAAGGGGTTCGTGCCTCACCTTGCCTTGTGGCGTCAGACCGTTGGCGAACGTGGCCAGAAACGCGAACGGGTAGTCCGGATTCCGCTTATTCTCGGCCAGGTGAAGCGTCACGCGGCCGACGAATCGCCACTGCGGGTTGCGCTCCCGGAGATATCCTTGCGCTCCGTCGGGGTGCCGTGCGATCTCGCCCCGGGTGAGAGAATCAAGGTCTCGCCACCAATTCGCAAGGACTTCCGGCGTCAGATATTCCAGCCCGATCATGGGAGGGGCCTGGAGAACGGCCCGCTCAAGATCAGCCATCGGGGGTGGGATTTCGGGGATGGGTACGCCCGGTTCCGACGTCGCGGCGTTGCAGAGGTTCGTGAGATAAAGCCGAGCAATCGAGCGCGCGAACTCGAAGGACGCCGGGAGCACCGCGTCCATCTCGGCGCTTCCGGAGTGGAGCATCCCCTGCGCCGGGCTCGCCCCGTACGCGTCGAGCAGTGGTTTCGAGGGTTTTCGCCCCGGAAGCTCGTTCGGCGTTTCTCGGACGAAGAGATGCCCTTGAGGCGAGATGGCCAGTTCGTACATCGCGCTGCGACTCGCAATCGTTAAAGTGGGGCCCATTTCGTGAACCGTGCGGTCGCCCTTCTTTTATGGGCGGCCAAGTGCGACTTGGGCCTTGGCGACCCCTCCGTGGATCTTCCGTTTTGCCCGCCATCGGTTCCCCTCCTCCTCGCCACCAAGTATAGCCTAACCTGTGGTCCAGCTTTCGGATCTCCAAGGAGAAGGCCATCGCCGTGCTCGAACACGTCGCCGAAGGCCGTGGCGTCCGCCGGACGGAGCGGCTGGTGGGAGTCCATCGCGACACGGTGACCCGGTACATCCGCAAGGCCGGTTGTCCACGCCAAGGCCCAGTCGTACTACGGTGTTAGGACACGACCGTGCAGCCCGTTTCTAAAATTTTATAAAATCGAATTTGATTGGCATTGCACTCCATAGTCCAGGTGAGTACGATCTGAAAATGCCAAATCGAGCCAAAACCTCATCGAGTAAACGCAATGGTGGTGGGGGGTCATCGCTCTCAGAGGCTCTCCGGGAAGGGCGCGGTTCGAAGCCGTGAGTCTTTGCCGAGAAGTGGGGTGCGGCAGGGCGCCCTGTAGGCGCCGTAATTCGATCAGCAGATTTCGGCCAATGAGCCGTACTTCCCGGAGCGCCTCTGTGATCTCTCTTCGGGAAGGTCCGGATTGATTCCCGGGACGCGCACACTGAGCCGAAGTTCGCCCGAAGGGATATGGGGGGGATGTCTCAGACTGTCCACAAAGCTTGAGCCGAATCCAACGTTACTTACGGAAGATGGCTCTCGCAGCACTCGTTCCAGAGCGTCACGGTCTCCGAGGTCGGTCGCTGCTGAGGTTGGTCGTTAGGCGGCGCGGAAGCGCCCGGGCTCCAAACCGCCTAGGATGAAAATCAACCGGGAGAAGTTAGAGGTGTCCAATGCGTTTTCTGGTGTCAATGGGACTCACCCTGGCGGCGATCTTAGCGCCCGTAGGGCAGACAGAGGCATGGGCCTGGTTCAAGTTCACCAACAAGACGTCCAAGCCGGTGTACGTTGCCTTCGTCCGGTACGAGCCAGGGTGCGAAGGGGGCGTCTTGTGGGAGAAGCGGGGGTGGTGGCGGCTTGAAACGGGCCAAACCAAGACCGTCCAGGGTACGTCGATCACCAACCGTTACTCCTATTACTACGCGGAATCAGACGACCGGGCCTGGACGTGGACCAGCGCTGGTCCGAGCTCTTGTTTTCCGCAACCGTCCTTCACCTGGTGCTGGAACACGTGCAATAACAGTCCCTCGACTCGATGGTTGAACGTGCGCAAGGTTGATTCAGGAAGCTCCAAGGACTTCACCGTCAATCTGACCCCGCCGACGCATTCGCCTCGACCGGCCGCCGGCCCATCTGAAGACGCGACTGAAGACCGTGACAGCTCCGGGAGCCAATCTGAGGCCCAGCTTCCCACAGCCAGCGACCACAAGACCAACAGCTTCTCCGACGAAGCGGGTTCCGAAGAAACTCCGGAGGCTGGCGGTGACAACGGAAATCTCAACGACCCGATGGCCGAAGACGCCGCACCACCGTTGAGCCTTACGCCTGCCCAGGCACCTCGGCGGGCGATGCCGGCCAGCCCTCACCCTGTGGTCGTCACACAGCCGGATGGGAGCAAGGTCGCCCTGCGGATCCATGGGGACGAGAAATTAAATTGGCAGACGGATATGAACGGCTACCCGGTGGTTAAAGTGAAAAATGGTAAATATGTTTACGCGACTTTGGATTCAAAGGGTCGGTTGAAGCCGACCGACCAGGTCGTTGGGAAAGTGGACGCAGCCGCGGCCGGGATCAAGAAGCACCGGCCGAAGGCACCGGCAGTGGACGAGGGGCCGCCCGCCTCGAACGCCATGCGCACGATCGAGTCGCAACCGCTCAAGGACCCGATGGATATTCCGCCCACCGCCAACCCTGCACACTCGACGCAGACGTCCGAGGAACTGCCGCAGTCCGCCCCAGACGCTCCCCGGTAGTCTGGAGGGTTGCTGGACCCGCGTTCATCGGGCCGCGTCATCCCTGGATCTGAGCCTGCACGATTCGGGTTCGGATCATCAATTATATAAATTGAACAGGCCAGAACATGGCTAGCAAACATCGCACTGGACTCAAGGAGTATCCAATGAAACGCACGTACGCCCGTTTTTATCTGTCGGCCGCGTTAATCACCGCCGTGTTGCCAGGCGTCGCGGTGGCGATTCCGGCGAACCCGAATTTGATCATTGCTGAGCAGCCGGACGGGACCCAGGTCGTCCTGCGCGTCCACGGAGACGAGCGGTTCAACTGGCAGGCGGACCTGAACGACTATCCGGTCCAACGGAAGGCGGACGGCCTGTATGTGTACGCCGCGCCGGTCAAAGCCGCGGCGGCGGGCGCCGCAGTAGAGGCGCAAGAGGATCTCGTTGTCGGAAAGTCAGACCCGGCCGCGGCGGGCGTGAAGAAGGGGGCGCCGCCGCGACCCGGGATCAAGGGGCTGCATTCTCCCGAACGGCTCGCCGCCCCGGCCGGGGCCGAGCCGGCCAACCGGATCGCCCCAGCCGGCGCGGTCAAGAACGTGGTGATTCTGATGAGGTTTTCGAACCACGCCGGCCGGACGCTCCCGACGACTTCCGACGTCGATAAACTGTTCAACGCGGTCGGCGGGCACCCGACGCTTGCGCCCTCCGGGAGCGTCCGGGACGTCTACCTCGCCAACTCGTACGGCGCGTTCCAACTCAATTCGACCGTGTTCGCCTGGGTTACGCTGCCGAAGACCGAGAAGTATTACGCTGACGGGACCTCCGGCGGCGGGGCGAAGATGCACGAAGCGATCAAGGACGCCCTGGTCCTCGCCGATCCGCTGGTGAACTTCAAAAACTTCGACAAGGACAGCGACGGGTTCGTGGACGCCATCGCCTTCCTTCACTCCGGGTATGGGGCCGAGTGGGGTGGGACCGACAGTGACGGGACCGATTACAAGGACCGGATCTGGTCGCATCGGTGGTCGATTCCGACCTGGACGTCGGCCGAGGGGGTCAAGGTCAGCGCCTATCATATTAGCCCGTCCTTGTGGGGCACCTCCGGGACCGATCCTGGGCGGATCGGCGTCATTTGCCATGAGACCGGCCACTTCTTCGGGTTGCCAGACCTCTACGACGGCGGAACCGGGTCCGGGATCGGGTCATGGTGCATGATGGCCAATAGCTGGGGATTCGACGGGTCGCAGTATTACCCGCCACACTTCTCCGCCTGGAGCAAGATCCAGCTCGGGTGGGTCGTCCCGACCCCGATCACCACCCCGGGGACATACACCGCCCCGGCCTCGGCGACGAGCGCGACCGTCTTCAAAATCACAACAGGCTATCCGTCCGGTGAGTATCTACTGATCGAGAACCGCCAGGCGGTCGGGTACGACCAGAAGATTCCATCCGGCACCGGCGGGGACAAGGGTGGGCTGGCCGTCTGGCACATCGACGACGTGAAAGGCACGAACACCGACCCCGGCTACCCTGGTCAGTCGGGCTACCCGGGGAATAACAAACACTACATGGTCGCCATCCTCCAGGCCGACGGGAAATACGACCTGGAAAAGGGAGTCAACCGAGGCGATGGCGACGATGTCTACCGCAAAGGGTTCAAGTCGGAAATCAGCCATGCCACTGTTCCGAACACCGACGCATACCAAGGCGGTACGGTCGTGACGACCGATAACACGATCTCCGAGATCTCGGCAAGCGGCCCGACCATGACCTTCAAATACTCCACCGGGGCGCCTCCGTCGACGACCTCCGGCCGGTTGGGCTTTGCCTGGGCGGACCAGCCGGCAGCCGCGAGCTATACCCCCAGCGTCACGTACGCCTACAACTCGGCAGGCGGGGCGATTACAGTGACTCGAACCGGGACGGGTGTATACTCGATGAAGTTTGCCGGGCTTGGCGGCGGCGGAAAGGCGGGGGGACACGTGCAGGTGACGGCCTATGGCTCCGCCGGCGAGACCGCGAACGTCGCGAACTGGTTATCGGTGGGGGCGGATTTCGTGGTCAACGTTCGTTGCTTTAACTCCGCGGGAAAGCCAGTTGATGCCAGGTACAACGTCATGGTCATCTGGCCCTGATCCTCACCCGTCATCAAGGCACGAGTCGCGACGGCGGTTGGCCGGGGCAACACCGAACTCTCGGCAAGGGTGGCGCTGGTGACAAGTCCTGAGCTGGCCACTGGCTCTGCAAGTGCTTTGCTCCGGTCCGCCGGGCGCGTTTTGCGCGGTCGGTTTCCCTGGTGGGGTTGAGTCCGCTGAGTTAAGTCATCAAGGCATCGGGGAGCAATAACAGTCCCGTCATGAACTGATCTGACAACATGCGGTCCGGAGGAATTCCCCATGAGATTTGAACAGTTCGATCGAGGCGACGCAGGGCCGACAGCATCGTCCTCAGGGCACGCCCAGGCATTCCCCTATTGCGGTGGGTACATGAAAAACTGGATGAACCCCACGATCCTCAAGGCGAAAGTCTTGCCCCGATGGCGGATCTTCGTGAAATGGTGTGGAAGCGAGACCCGTGCCATTGAAGCATGCACATGGGGCAAGGGGCCCCTGGTGGAAATCAACAGCAGCATGGTTGGAAAGGCAAACGGAAGGTACAGGGGCGGCGTGTTCCCCGAGACCGTCTTCATCCACGGCAAGATCGCGAACGCATACGAGCAAGGCGATGGCTGGATCATCTGGGAGGCCACGGTGTTCCACGAAATGATGCATTGGGCACGCCAGAAAGAAGGACTCAAGGATGACAAGGTGACGCTCACGCCCGGGAACAAGGACGTCGGCCAGGAATTCGAGATGGATGCGTATGGGCACGACATCTCGCTGAAGACGCCGTGGCGAGCGGGTCCAT
Source organism: Isosphaeraceae bacterium (assembly GCA_039936275.1). Taxonomy (GTDB): domain Bacteria; phylum Planctomycetota; class Planctomycetia; order Isosphaerales; family Isosphaeraceae; genus JBDTIR01. The sequence continues at coordinate 5,627 of JBDTIR010000289.1, forward strand.
GACGCTAAAAGGTCGGGCGGAAACATGGAAATTCAGGAGTTCAGAGTAGGGATCAGAACTTGAGCGCAATTAAAACTAATGACGCAACCTATTGGTTCTACAAGACTTAAGCGAAGAGAATCCTTCTGTCATAATGGTCGTACTTAACGCCAATCTGTGCAGGAGGCCTTCCGAGGAAACACTGGATTATTCGCACTGAGCCGCTTGAAGTAAGACCCCGCCATGCGTCGCGATCGGCCTTGCGATCCCTGACGGCTGTTGCGAGGTCGGACTTCAACAGGAATGGCCGACGGCTGGCGGTGGGGTCATGCGCTCTGGATGAAGTGTGGTTCGGCGTCGGCGGAGCGGAGCAGGCATGCCGAGAGGGTGCCGGTCCCGCCGCTGGTGTCCAGGCGGATGCGGACGGCATTGGCTTCCGGCTGGGTTACGCGAGCGTGCCCGGTCACTTGCACCTTCCCTGGATAGGCCAGG
>JBDTIR010000290.1:0-4693 GCA_039936275.1 Isosphaeraceae bacterium
ATGCTTAATGGATGCGAAACCGCTTAGGAGAGGAAAATTGGTCAAAAAATGGACAAAAAAATGGGAAAGTGGTCATAACTATTTGATTTGGACTGGGAAAGACACGGAAAGTAGAGAATATAAATGAGACACATTGATTGGGTTGTTTGGGCAATCTGACCCCTGACTCCGAGAGTGAGGACCGGAGACGACGACCACCTGCTCCCTCGACTCACGCCTTCCCGTCGCTCTCGATCTCCCGAGCGATCCCGGAACGAAACTAATGGCGCGAGTCCATGAGGTCATTGTGCTTGCTCGCAGTCGACCATGCCATTGCCACGAGATGGTTTTGGTATTAACGTGCGTGTTCCAGGCCTGGAGTGGTCCTTCGGCATCCTCGTGACCCGGAATCTTCCAGAACCACGTCAGGCGAGCCTTCGAGACAAGGCGCATCCGCGGGTCCTTCGGATTGGGATCAGACATGATTTTAGTTCGCATCTTACGAACAGTTAAAGTGAATGTTCGTCAACTGTCAAAACCGTTTCAGTCTCATCGATCCTCGTTCACGCGGGGTAGGAGGGCCCCGCACGATGGAGAATGAAGCGGCCTTGTCCGGCAAGAGCTAGGCAAGATCGAGACAATGGTTATACTGGTCGCACGGCATGGACCTGGACCCTGAAGCTGGCCGGGCGGATTCCATCTCGTTTCGATCGCGATTTCGCTTCCCCAGCCTTTGAGAGCGTTTCCAAGAGCGATGCCACAGACCTACGTGGTCCGGTACGGACAGATGAGGATCTTGGGAGAATACAGCGGCCTCGACGGTCAAGAGCACCCGCGCGGACAGCGGGTGGTGGTCCGGAGCGATCGGGGCACCGAGCTGGGCGAAGTTCTCAGCAAAGCCACCGACCGCACGGCCCTCTTTCTCGAAAATCCGGTTCGTGGCGAAGTCCTGCGCGTCGCCACCGACCTGGACCTCGCCACCGAGAAGAACCTGATCGACCGCCAAAGGGAAGACCTGACCACCTGTCGAGACTTGATTGCCAACCGGAAGCTCCAGATGGATCTGGTCGATCTTGAAATGATCCTCGGCGGCGAACGGATGGTGGTTTACTACCTGGCCGAGAAGCGGGTTGACTTTCGAGAACTGGTCAAGGACCTTGCCAGGGCCTTCCAGACCCGGATCGAGATGCGCCAGATTGGCGTCAGGGACGAGGCGAAGCTTCTGGCCGATTACGGCGACTGCGGCAAGCCGGTCTGCTGCAACACGCACCTGTCTCGGATGCCGCCGGTGTCGATGCGCATGGCCAAGCTCCAAAAAACCACGCTGGACCCCTCGAAAATTTCCGGACGCTGTGGTAGGCTTAAGTGCTGCCTGAGATATGAGTTTGATACCTACCAGGCCCTCGAGCACGACCTGCCGGCCATCGGCTCGAAGGTCATCACCTCTCGTGGACAAGGCCGGGTGTTAGCTCTGGAAGTTCTCGCCCAGAAGATCGTTGTCGAATTCGAAGACCACCGGCGGATCATCGTCAGTCCTGACGAGGTTCTTGGGGTCGAGAAGGCGACAAGATCGCGTCGCGGTGAGGACGACGTCGGCGTCGAACACTGAAGTTCGCGTCCTTCCTTTGAGCGAAAGGACATCGCCCCATGAGCCTTCGCGATGAACTGGCCGGGGTCCTCGCACGCGACCCCCGCTACACGATCCATGCCTACGCCTTCGTTTTTGAGGCCCTGGAACATACCAAGAGCCTCAAGAATCAGCCCCGGACCCGTCCCCACCCTCGACGCGCCAAAGGGGCCGACCTGACACATCATGTCACCGGCCGCGACCTCTGCGAAGGGGCACGCGAGCTCGCCCTGAAACAATACGGCCTGATGACCCTGGCCGTCCTGGCCCAGTGGGGCATTCGCTCCACGTCCGATCTGGGCAACCTCGTCTATAACCTGATCGCCTCCGGCGACCTGGAAAAAACGCCCACCGATTCCCGCGCTGATTTCGAAGGGGTCTATGACTTCGATACCGTATTCCGACAAAATTATGTCTGGACGCTCGATGACGTCGCCTGAAGCCTCGGGAAGACGCCCGGCGCGGGGGCGCCGCCGCTGGTTTCTCGCGGCCCTGGCGATGTTCTTCGCCTGGGTCGCGGTCCTCGGCGCCTTGGCCCTGCTCTCGGGACGTCGGCCCCCCGATCAGGCGGCGAATGCGCGGGCCGCCCCTTGACAACCCCTTGGTCGCTGACCCCAAGCCGTCGCAACGCCCCTGAATTGATGGACGCCCCCGGCCTGCCTGCCGACGAGGTGGCCGACGCCTACCGAGTGCTCCAGCGGGTCAACCGCCAGTTTTTCGGGAGCCTCAGCAGCCTGCGCCGGGAACTGCGGAGGTTCGTTGAGGACGACCAGGCCGGTCGGGCGACGGTCTCGCTGCTCGATCTCGGCTCCGGCTCGGGCGACCTGCCCGCCGACGCCCGCTCAACCCTGCGCGCCCTTGGGATCTCGCCGCTGACCCTGGCGCTCGATCACGATCCGACCGCGACGGCGATGGCTGCCCGCTTCGACCTGCCCAGCCTTCAAGGGGACGCCCTGCGCCTGCCGTTCGCCGACCGCTCGATCGATCTCGTCACCGCAGTCAAATTCGCTCATCACTTTCATGGCGATCCATTGGTTCGTCTGCTCGGCGAGATGACCCGCGTCGCGCGTCGCCGCGTCCTGATTCTCGACCTCCAGCGCCACTGGCTGGCTTACCTGGGGTTCATCGCCTGGAGCCGGGTTTTCACCCGCAACCGCCTCGTCCAGCACGACGGCCCGCTCTCGGTCCTCCGCGGTTTCACCCGCGAGGAACTCAACACCCTGGCCGCTCCCATTTCCCAGTTCTCCTGGACCGTGAGCACGTACCCCGGGTTCCAGCTCGCCCTGGTTGGTCGTCGCATGGAATGATTACTTTTGAATTTATGGTTTGAATTCTTTGTTGAAAAAAAACCCCGATTCAGGTAGAGCACGCTGGCGTGCCGCACATCACGCTATTATATTGGTCCCGCGTCGTTGGAATTCCTCGGTGAAGGTCCATCTCTTCCAACAGGAGGATCGGGATCATGATGCGAAGTCGCATCCGCATGCTTTCGTTTGGATTGGCCGCAGTGCTCGCGGCGGGCACGCTTCCCGTGCTGGCGCAGGCGCCAGGCAACGTGCCAAGGTCGTCGGCGAAACCGGCCCGCAAGGCGTATAACCCGGCCAGGCGGGTTCCGGCTTACTTCGGCAAGGTCGGGCTTTCGACCGATCAAAAGGAGACGATCTACGCCATCCGTGGCAAGTATCAAGAGAAGATCGCCTCGTTGCAGCAACAGATCGACCAGATGCGCGCTCAGGAATTGACCGAGTGCGAAGAGGTGCTCAGCGAACCGCAGCAGCACCTTTTGGACCAGGAGCGGCCTGTCTCGAAGCGGAAGAATCCCAAGACGGCGAAGTCAGACGACTGACTTCGTCTCGTTTGGCCCTTCGCTTCACGGTCGATTGACCGTCCGGCCCGCGCAGGCAATAGCCGCCTTGCGCGGGCCGTTTGTAGTTTTGAAGACCCTTGCCGTTGCGGTTGCTGGCGACTATATCAAGCAAGCGAGGTCTAACGGCCCGATCCCGAACCCAAAGGTCGCCAACGCGCGCGGAGCCTTCATCCTTCCCATGCCGCCCTTGCCCGCCCCTGGCCAGTGCTTCGACGTCGCGATTGCCGGAGCGGGGCCCGCGGGGGCGTCGTTGGCGGGAAGGCTGGCTCGCCAAGGGATGCACGTCGCCTTGCTTGACGCTGGCGCGTTCCCGCGCGACAAGCTTTGTGGCGAGTTCCTCAGCCCGGAAGCCTGGGGAATTCTCGATCGCATGGGCCTCTCGGACGACCTGGCCGGGTCGGGCTACCAGGCGATTGACCACCTTCGCCTGACCACGCCCGGGGGCCGGGTCATTGACGCCGAGATCAAAGGCCCCGACGGCCGGCCCGGGATCGGTCTGAGCCGGTCGGTGCTGGACGCCTTGCTGGCGAGTTGGGCGGTCTCGGCCGGGGCGGTGTTCCTGGAGCGTTGCCGGGTGAGCGGGCCGGTCAATGCCGGAGGCCGCGTGATTGGTCTGCACGCCAGGCATCCCGAGCTCGGTCGGTTCGAGGTCCGCGCGGCGGTCGTCGTGGCCGCTGACGGCCGGCATTCCCCCTTGGTCCAGCAGACCGGCACGACCCGCCCCCGAAGCCGGTTCCGTTCTCGTCACTTTGGCTTGAAGCGGCACCTCTCAATCTCCGATCCCGACGCTGTTGAACCGTCGGGGACGGTTGGCTTGCACCTCGTACCCGGTGGTTATGGCGGCACTTGTTTGATCGAAGGACAGGTAACGAACCTATGCGCCTTGCTGCCCGAGTCGGCCTTGCGAGAGTATCGAGGCAATCTTGACCGCCTGGCCGACGCCTGGCTTGACCGCAATCCCGCTTTGGCCCGCCTCCGCGCGTCGGGCAGTCCGGCCGCCCCTTGGAAAGCCGTTTCCGGGGTGCGGGTCGAGGTTTCGACGCCTCGGACGCCCGGCATCTTTTATGTCGGCGATTGCCAGGGGACGGTTGACCCGTTGGGCGGCCAGGGGATGACCATGGCGTTGCTCGGCGCTGAGCTCTTGGTTCCGTTCGTCGAGCGCGGTCTGAAAGCCGGCGCCGACGAGTTACTCCAGCGTGCCGCGCTCGACGCCTGGCATC
>JBDTIR010000291.1:0-9168 GCA_039936275.1 Isosphaeraceae bacterium
CACCCAGGCCGGCATGAGACTGATGCGAGGTCGGGTTGAGCTGCACGGCGCGTTCATACAGAGCGCGGGCCTCAACCCAGCGTCTTTGGGAGGCCATTGAGGCGGCCTGGGTTACGCACTGCATGGCTTCAAGACGATCACTCCCAAGTATCGTGAGCAGGACGAACGCACCCAGCGGGATGGCCGTGGCGAGCAGGCCGCCGAGCACGAATCGTCTTCGGTTACGCCGCCCCCAGTTGGCCAGGGTCTCGACCCTCGAAGGGTTGACCGCCGTCGTCAAGGGTCGGCGCGTGAGAAACCGCTCCAGGTCGTCGACCAAGGCCCCGGCATCCTGGTAGCGATCCGCGGGGGCGGGGGCCAGGCAGCGAGCGAGGATCGCGTCGAGGGCGTGAGGCACGGTCGGATTGGACAGGCGGAGCAGGGCGGGGGGCTCGCTTCGACGATCGAGCAGGTCGCGAACGGCACGGGGTAGGGGGAGAGAGGGGTCATGCATCTCCGGACGCAGGCCGGTCAGCAGTTCGCGGAAGACCAGGCCCAGCGCATAGAGGTCGGCGGCCGGGCCGACGCGGTCCCAGCACGTCTGGTCAAGGAACGCCTCAAGCTGTTCTGGTGCCATATAAGGCAAAGTTCCCCCGCGCAGGGCGGCATTGGCCTGATCGGCGGCGTGGGGGGCGTGAGCCAGGTTGAAGTCGAGGAGTTGGGGGCCGTCGCGGACAGAGAGGATGATATTGGCCGGTTTGACGTCGCGGTGGAGGATGCCTGCGGCGTGGGCGTGCCCCAGGGCGCTGGCCAGGGTGGCGACGACCCAGGCGACGCCTTCGGCGTAGGTACCGAGGATCGGGAACCCCTGCCAGCCGGGGGTGTCCGGGGCCGAACGTCGATCGGCGAGGCTGGTGGGGACCAGGGCGTTCCAGAGGGCCCGGGCGCGGCGCGGGCGTTGGGTCGGATCGACTCGTTCGATCAGGCGGTCGAGTGAGAGCCCGGGCCGGTAGGGCATGCAGAGCCCGCGGAGATCAGACTGAGGCGGGCGAACGACCGACAGGACCGGGACGATGTGGGCATGATCGAGCCGCCCCTGGATCGACGGCTCGTCCCCCCGGTCGGTCGAGACCTTGAGCGTCACCTCCCGACCGCCGAGTTCGTCGTCAAGGGCCCGGTAGACCTGGGCGGCCCCTCCACGGCCCAGGACTTCCCCGAGCCGGAAACAGCCGAACCGCTCACCGGGTTCAGGGAACCGGGGCGTCGTGGTCGGCGCGACCACCTGGCTGAGCAAGCTATGGTAGCGAAGCTGCGAGAGGATCGAGTCTTGCCAGGGGGCATACCGGACGGCGAATTCTTCGGGATCGGGTCGTTCGCCACGTTCCTCGCGCAGGCAGAATTCCTCGTAGATCAGGCTGATCATCCGGCCGCCCTGATCGCCGAGTTTAGGGAACCGTTCGAGGTAGTCGGCGGCCTCGACCGGCTCGCCGCGTTCGAAGCGGTGCGCCATGTCGGCCTTGATCAGAGCTGAGAGGATTGTTTCCGAAGCATCCGGGCCGCACCGTGCCCAGTGGTCCTCAAGGGTCCGTCTCGGCGCGCCGCCGCGCCAGTCGTCCTCAAGATCGGTCAGCGCCCAGCGCAGCGGGTCGACCACGCCGATCGTTCGCAGCGCCAGCAAGGCTGCCTTCATTGGACGCCTCCCGGGGTCTCCCACGAGTCGTGCAGGTTCTTGAGGAACCGTTGCAAGGCGCGCAGGTGCCAGCCGGTTCGTTCGGCGATCGCTTCGTTGGAGAGCCCTTGAATTTTCAGCTCGATGATCTCGCGTTGGGGCGGGGTCAGCCGGGCCAGGAGTTGGTCGCGGGTCTCGTCCGCCTGCACGACCTGGCTGGGCGTCGGGTCGGACGAAGGTAAGGCGATCGGCTCAGTCCCCTCGCCCCGGCTGGCGTCGATGGGGCGCTCGCGGCCAATGTCACGCTTCAGCGCGTGTCGGCGGCGATGCTCATCAATGACCTTTTGCTCGGCGGCCTGCTTCAGGAAGGCCATGAGCGAATCGATCGACGGGAAGTCGAAGCGATCACACTTGGCAGCCAGGCTCTTCCAGACGTCGCTGGCGAAGTCGGTGGAGTCGTAGAGCGACCGCAAGGGGCGGTCGAGCTTGCGGCGGACCACCCGGACGACCTTCGGGTAGCAGGTGCGGAAGAGTTCTTCCCAGGCGTCCTGGTCTCCGGCCCGGGCTCGGGCGAACAGTCCGTCGGCAACGGCGTCGGCACAATCCGTCGTCTGGCTCATTTGGGCGACAACCCTCCCGTGAGATTGGGACGGGTAGGAGGACACGCGGGCCGCCAAGTCTCAAGAGCGAAGCAACGCTCCGGCGGTTGATCCCCTTCCTTCCACGTCACTCTCCATTGTAGCGTGGAGGTGAAAGGAAATCGCGCGATCTTTTCCCAAATTGAGCCAGGTATTTTTCAAGGCGACCGCGCACTGACTGATTTTCGCGACACGACCTCCGAGCTAAAGTCGCCAAATTAGACAACATAAACCCTTCTCGATTCCTTCTCACTCGCTTATAAACCAAGCCATTAAATCGGCCCCATCCACATCCAGAAGGCATAGTTGTCCGCGCCGACCACGTCGCTCGTGCTTGCGGTGTCTCCAGACACTTCGGGCGGGGAGTCAGGCATTGGGACGTCATCACCAGGTGTGCCTCCGGGGATGGTCATCACCGGAGGCACCATGAGGCCGGGACCGTCGGTCGGCGGAGCGAGAAACGGAAAATCGGTGGGGGAGATGCGATCCGGCAGCACGTCGAGCGCGGGTTGAAACCGACGGGGCAAGCGGCGCGTACGCATGAGAACACTCCTTGATTCAAGTGAAGGAACGAACCTACGCCCGGCGACGACCGAACGGATCATCAAGGCGGCTGTCTTTGGCTTTTATGGAGAGGCAGCCAATCCGTGGCAGGGGGCGAAGGAGGGTGACGAGGTCGGCGTCATGCTGCTCATATTTTATCGGCCGACCAGGCCGGTGGATCTCAGTTCAAACTAAATGGCGGGGCCACGTGCAAGGCGCGACGACGGAGCTTCAGGCCAGGCACCAACTCCAGCTCAGGATAGTCCTCATCGGAAATCAAGCCGACGCAGGCGGCGCGGTAAAGCGGGCAGGCACGGTGTTGTTCCCGGGCCAGGGGCCGCAGACGATCGGCCAGATCGCGCCGGCCGACACGTTGGGCCACGATGTAGATCCCCAAGGGCGACAAGGAACGACAGCGGACGAGCAGGACCTTCTCGGCCGGTTCCCCACGCCTGAGTCGTGCCTCTGCCCGGCGAACCTCGTCAAGCAGTTCACGCCGCAAGGCGCGGACGATCCGTTTGATTCGTCGGCGATAATGCGAGACCGAGGCCCCAGAAACCAATTCGTTCCAGGGGTCGCACCTCGGCGCGTCGAGCGGCAAGGCGGCCACATACAACTCGGGATCGAGCGGTAACGCGGGGTCCTCGCGGTGCATGGCCGACAGGTGGTCGGCGGCCACCGCCCAGAGGCGGTCGAGCGAAGCCACGCTTCGCCATTCAGGCCGACGCCGCAGAACGGCCCGCTCGATCCGGTTCGCGATTTCGTCAATAGTGGGGGGGATCAAGAGGATCATGGGACCACTCAACAACGTGGCTTCAACATTCGTTGGCGATTCGCACATTCGCCGGAATCCCGGATCAACCAGGGTGGTTCCAGACGAGCGACATTCTGGGAACCGGATTCGGCGACTCACCGCGACAAAAAAATCGTCGAAGAAAATCAATTCGCCTCGCCAAGCCATTCCTTCGCCACCGTGTTTGCGACCTAAACTGATAATCAACATAACTTTGAGCCAATCAGAATGTCTTTTAAAAAACGCGCCAGAAAATCCTTGAAGACGGCGAACCCCGAGGTCTGCGGGCTTGCGGAACCCGGCCAAGACATGTTGAATAGTTAGGGCACCAAAGCGAATCCGTCAATAGAACCGCAGTTCTCCAGCGACCAGCCGCCGACGGGTTCGTTCGTGATGACGTTGAGGAAACCCGACGATCCCATTCACCATAATCCGTCGGACGCCACCTAGACCCGGGTTCCCTTTGACGTTAAAATAGGCCGGTTCGGTGACGGTTAAATTTCGTGTAACAATGGACATTCTTTGATGAGTGCTAATGCGTATTCCGAGGGCCCGATCATGGAACCTTCCGCCTCGCCTTCCGAGTGGCAGGTCGTCAAGAGTGAACTGGCGCAACGGGTCCAGATGATCCGCGAGGACCTCTTTGGCGAGCACGGCGGGCCGATGCTGGCCGAAGCGCTCCGTCTCCCGTTTCGGACCTGGTACAACTATGAGTCGGGTTGTACGATCCCGGCTCAAATCATCCTCCGATTCATTGAACTGACCGAGGCTGATCCCCACTGGTTGCTGACCGGCGGTGGGGACAGGTATCAGCCGCGCTCCAGCCGCCCTTGATCGGTTCGAGCCGCATGAGGCAGGAAGGGGATCGGATCAACCGACCCCTCGCTAAAGGCGGAGAACGCCCCAAATGCCTAGACGTTCCCCGCCGATGCCGGACAATCGGCTGATCGCGGTTGTCACTCTGATCGTCCTGGTCCTGATCCTGCTCTGGGTCCTCGAGCCCCAACGGCCGGTGATCTTGCCGCCGCAAGGGCCGGAACCCTTGCCAGGCCCACAGGCCGCTCGCCCGCTTGAAGGCTACCTCTTCTGTACATGGAACGTCGAGAACTTCTTCGACGACCGGGACGACCCACGCAACCACGACGAAGATGAAGACTGGTTCGGTCGCGATCCTCAGGCGGTTCGCCAGAAGGTCGGCGTCCTGGCCGACGCCCTCTTGCGGCAGAACAACGGCCGGGGACCCGACATCCTGGCGATGGTCGAAGTCGAGAGCCAGCGCGCCGTCGAACTGCTCCGCGATGCCTTGAACGACCGACTCTCGGACGACTCGGCATACCGAACCATTGTCTTTCGAGAGAACCGCACAGGCCGACGTTTCGCACCGGCGATCCTGACCCGCCTGGCCGCCCGCGACGGTTGGACCCGAGGCCCTCGCGACTTTGACAACCGCCGCATCCTCGAAGCCCACCTTGAGGCCGAAGGCGCCCCTTTAGTCGTCCTGGCGAGTCACTGGACCAGTCGCGTCACCGACAAGACCGACGTTAAACGAACGGCCTACGCCGAGACCGTCTATCGCGCCTTTCTTGACCAAACCCGAGCCAATCCGGCGGCTGACGTCCTGCTCTCTGGCGACTTCAACGACACGCCCGAAGACGTCGCCGTCCGCGTTCACCTTCGCACCGTGGGCGATCTGGAAACGGTACTCCTCGGGGGGACCAAGCCTCACTTGCTTAACCTGATGATCGGCAAAGATCCAGAAGTCGTAGGAACCTACTTCTACCGGGGCCGCTGGCAAATCCTCGACCACATCCTCGCCTCGCCCGGCCTGCTCGACCAGACTGGCTGGCGGATCCTGCCTGAGACCCTCCGCACCGAGAACCCCCCGGGCCTCCGCGCCGGCCGCACCCGAGCCCCCTTCCGATTCGGCGGCCCCAAAACCCAGAACCCTCGCGGACCGTCCGACCACTTCGCCGTCAGCGTCAGATTGAAGGTGGAAAAGCATTAACCATAAATAAACACAAATGAAACACAGACAAGTTTTACAACTATCAACCTGTGTTCCATCTGAGTTTATCTGTGGTTAAGAATCCTATTCCTCCCTGGTCAGACCCAGACCCACGTCCACCCCTTGGCCGCCGCCGGTCTGCGCGCAGGAGACGGCGATCGTGTTCGCGCCGGTCTTGAAGAGCGCCTTCTGGGCGTCGTCGAGAGTAATGTCACGGTACGCGGTGATATACCCTCGGCCTTTGAGCAGCGGCTTGCCGTTGACCAGGACGTCCACGTTCTCATCGTGGAAGAGGTGGACCGTCACGATGTCGGCGGGATTGAGCTTGGGCACGTCGATGGACGTCCGCAGCCAGATCTTCGGGGTGGTCCAGGGGGTACGTTCCTGGAGGCTCGGGGTGTCCGGGGTGCCGAAGCCGGCCTTGCCGCGCTGCCAATCCTTGTCAGCAAAGCGGGGTTGGGCCCAACCCTTGCCGGGGTCGTCGGTGGTATAAGCCCAGGTGGCGGGCGGGCCTTGGTTGGAGTCGCCAGCGTGAAGCAAGGAGACCTGGCGGGCGGAGGCCACATCGATCGTGACCGGCGCATCGGCCTTGACGCCAAGGTTTGCGGGCAAGACGCCTTCGGTCTCGAAGTTGAGGGTCGGCTCAACCGGGTACGCACCGGTCTTGTCACCGAAGAGGCAGAAGCCGCCAGGGTGCTCGGCGTCTCCAGGAACCGTGAACCGGAGGATCAAGGGGCGGCCTGCGGCGAGGTCAGCCTTGGCGGATTCCGGCAAAGGAGTGGTGATCCTGAGCAATTCTCCATAACTCCCGTGCTCAATGCGGGCGAGGTGCGAGAGCACGCCCCGGGCGTCCGCGGGATCGTCGGGCAGGTTAAGCCGGACGACGCGCTGGCCGTTCATCGAGATTTCGAGGGTGGTGGGCCATTTGCGGGTGTCGGTCTGGGGGTAGTCCTGTGCATTGGTGCGCTCTGGCCAGTCAACCTTCTCGCGGTTGGCCTTGGCGGCAGCTTCGATCACGATCTCGACGTTTTGGGGCTTGGCCTTGACGACGGCCTCCGGGAGTTTCAGGCGATAGGCGATCGACCCCTGGCCGGTGCCATACGCCTTGTCCGAAGGGCTGGCGGCCTTGCCCGTCCATCGGCTGCGGGAGAAGTCTTCGGGGCGGAACCGGACGGCGACTTCATGATCGCCGAGCCGTTCGACCCGAGGGGCAGGGGCTTCGGCCTTGACGACGAGGTTGACAAAGTTGGCGGCGATCTTGCGGCCGCCTTTGTCGTTCAGGACCAGGGCCAAGGCCCCGACGAATGGCGTCTTGAGCCGGAAGGCCAGCCGCTTCTGCTCCTTGACGCCGTACTGGACCCACTCAACGGCCCGATCGCGGGGTTCGATCTCGACGGCTTCGCCGTTGTCATCGGTCCCTTTGATCCACCAACGAAGGGTGGGGGCGTCCTTGAGGTCGGAGTAATGGCTGACGAACAAGGGAACGGCGATCAGCTCGCCAGGTTTGGCGACGATGACTGGCGGGGCGTCGTACCCGATGAAGTCGGCCCCTTGCAGGTCAGCGACGGTCATGCCAGGGACGAATGCGTCATAGCCGAAGCTCTTGGGCGTGCGGTCATAGTCAAAGAAGCCGTTATGTTCCCACTCGATATCACTGAGTTCGGTATAGATATACCCCTGGATCTTGTTGTGCTTGCGCAGGCCGGTGGTCAGGTCGCGGAACCCCCATGAGACGTCGCGATCACCGCCGCCGGCCGAGACTGAGCCGTACTCGGAGTTGATCAAGGGGGCGGTGTTCATCACCTCACCCGGGCAGTGATTGAACGGGCTGCCGGGCTCGCTCTGGGCGACCACGTGGTCAATGTGCTCCCAGGCCCGCTCATGGTCGTCAATATAGAAGTGCCAGCTATTGAGGTCGGTCGCGGCGACGTGATCGTAGTTGCACGGGGAGTTGTCCTCAATCAGCCGGGTCGGATCAAGCTGGCGGGTCAATGCGACCATTTCCTTGACCCAGGCTTGCGTGTCCTTATCTTTCTTGTATTCCGGAGGGGTGCCGAGTCCCCAGGTCTCATTGAACGCGACCCAGGCGAAGATGCTCGGGTGGTTCCGGTCTCGGGCGACGACCTCGCGCATGGTCTGTTCCCAGGCCTTGCGAGCGGTCGGGTTCTGCTGCCAGGTGTTGGGCATGTCTTCCATGATCAGCATGCCCAGCTTGTCGGCCCAGTAAAGTCGGCGAGGCTCATCGGGCTTGATGTGAATACGGAGGAAGTTGGTGCCGACCGACTTCGCCAGCTCGATGTCGCGCTTGAGGAACTCATCACTGGGCGCGGTGTAAATCCCTTTGGGGTTGAACGACTGATCGAGAGCGCCTCGAAGGTAGATCGGCTTGCCGTTGAGCAAGACGCGCTCGAACGGTTCATCGCCGTATTTGCCCCGAGCGATCGTGCGGAGGCCGAAGTAGGTCTTGACCGAGTCGATGACCTTGCCGCCTTTGTCCTTCAACTCAAGTACGACGTCGTAAAGGTGGGGCGTCTCGGGAGTCCAGAGTTTGGGCTCGCGGACAGGAATTTGAAGATTCGCAGCACCGGAACCGGCCGCTTGGCCGTCCTTCCCGAGGCTCAAAGGTGCGGAGCCCGCCTTGACCGTGGCGTCCTCCGAGCGAACCGCCACGGTGTATTCCCCACTCGCCGCAAGTCCCTCGGCCGCAACCTTGATCGTGACCTCGGCCGGGTCAATGGCCGTCTGAACAGTGAACTCCCGGATGTGGGCCGCGGGCCGAGACTCCAGCCAGACCGTCTGCCAGATGCCCGAAGTGGTCGTGTACCAACCGACCTGCTTGCCGACCGGCAGGCTGGGATCGGTCGGGTCAAAGGCGCGGACGACGACGACGTTCTTGCCGTCAGACTTCAACGCATCGGTGACGTCGGCCTCGAACGGGGTGTATCCCCCTTCATGCTCGACAACCTTCTTGCCGTTGACCCAGACGTCGGCCCGGTGATCCACCGCGCCGAACCGAAGCCAGACTCGATCGCCCTTGGGGAAACCTTCAGGAACCTGAAAGGTCCGGCGATACCAACCGATGTTCGGGGCGTCCTTCGGCTGATGAATGCCCGAGAGTTCGCTTTCCCAGGGGAAGGGGACGACGATCGATTGATCGAACCCCTTGGCGTCGGGCTGGAACCACTGGTCTTGATTCCCTTGGTCCTTGGCGTCAAACCGGAATTCCCAGGTGCCATTGAGATTGGCCCAGTGTTCCCGGACGGCCAACGGAGTAGGATGCTCACCCCTGGGAATCTCAGCGGCGACGGCGAAGGTGGAGGCGCAGGCCCAGCCAAGGGCGAGCAGGGCGACCGTATGGCAACGGGTCCGGATCATGTGCGTGGTTTCCCCGGCTTGGAATGCGAACACAAGCGAAGTCTCAATCCGCTGGACCGTGACCCCGCCCAATCGGACGAGCCTACCAGAACTCCAAGGCCGGGGCGAGAGGGTAGGAACTTCGCGGCAGGAGGATCGCAAGGTCTGAGCTTCTGTTCCAGACGCT
>JBDTIR010000292.1:0-8619 GCA_039936275.1 Isosphaeraceae bacterium
CAGGACGCCCTGAACGCCCTGGCCCCCGATCACCGCGCGGTGGTCATCTTGAAGGATTTTGATGGCCTTCGGTATGAGGAAATCGCCGAAATCGTGGGGATTCCGGTCGGCACGGTTCGCAGTCGCCTGCACAGGGCCCGAACCGAACTCCGTGAACGCTTGCGAACCTTACTCGACGAAGAGTCGAGCCCGTCAGCCGCAAATCACCGCAATTGACCCGAAGGCCCTCAAAGCCAAGGCCGGATCACCATGAACCTTGACGATGAAACCCTTCTGGACGCCTACCTCGACGGCGAGCTTGACCAGGCTCGTCGTCTCGCGGTCGAGGACGCGCTGCTGGCCGCCCCCAGTCTTGCCCACCAGCTTCAAGAACTGGCCCAGGTGCGCCAATGGGTCGTCGGTTTGCCCCGACCCACGGCGCCCGCTGACGTCTCAGCGTCCGTTCTGATCCAGATCACCGAGCAACCACCGCCTTGGTTCCGCCTTCTCGGTTGGAAGCGGGTCGCGACCTCACGATCGTTCGTGCTCGGAACCAGCCTCGCCTCGGCCGCCGCGCTGTTGCTCTCCTTGACCCTGGCGCGCACGCCGTCCGCCGTTCCGGTCAGGCCAAAACCGATCCCTAAGACGACCTTGGTCGATGCCCGAACCGTGCCGTCAGACCCTTGGAATCCGCCAAGTTTAACCGAACCGACGAAATCATCCGGTTCAATCGATTCCAAGCCAATCCCGGCTTCTCTTCCGGAACCCCAGTCACCCCCGGCTGTTGTGGTGAATCTTGAGGCCGAGCGTCGCCATCAGGCCGACCAGGAACGCCTGGCCACGCTCCTGGATCGACCCGACGTCCAGCGAATCTTCGTGGTCGTCGATAGCCTCGACGGCCCCTCGCGGTCGCAAGTCGAAGAAGCACTCCACCGTTCTCCCCGCAGACACAGGGATTATGGCCGGATCACGATTGCTCAGGGGCTCGTCGTTGATCCGGATCGTCCCGGCGAGGCCATTGTGTTCGCCATGGCGGTGGATACTCATGAGCGAACCCAACTGGCCGACACGCTGGAACAGTCAATTGCCGGTCGCGTCATCGTTGAGTCCGGGGCGGTGCCGCCCCCGGTGGTTGCCCTCCTGGCCGATACGGGGCAGGTCGATTTCGTGGACGAACCCACACCGGCCGAGTCCCCCACCGTGAAGTTACCCAATGATTCCAGCGTTATCACATCCGAATCGCCGGGTGATCACCCTGCCTTGAGTTCGCCGTCACTCGTTTCGAGCCGGAATCGACCTCTTCGAACCGAAATCAAAGGCCAGGATGCAGTTCGGGCTGGGAACGGGAACCGAGCTCGCCCAGGACGCAGCGGTCACACTCCCTCCAAGCCCTTCGAGCCGGACGTACCGCCGAAACCCATGACTCTGCTCGTCTGGTTGACCACAAGGCCGCCAAGCTCCGGTTCGATCCATTAATGATCAGGATCGTTCTCGGATCTTTATCCATCAGCCATCATTACTACCCGCCCCGAGGGAGACCTTGAGGCGGATAGTTTTCGTTTCTCAAGAATCCAACGAGGTTAACGATTCCTCAGCGAGCGAGGAAAAGGATTTGCGGCGTCTGAAGTCGGAGCCAGGTCTGCGCGTCGATCCGAGGGGTCGGAACGGGGCTCGATGCGCCGAGCAATGACTCCAGCGCGGTGGGCCTGGAATAGCGGATGATCCGGGCGCTTTCGAGCACGGCGAGCCGCTGGGCGGTCAGGATGGCGTCATCCAGGTAGCCAACCTCGTCAATAAGTTTCGAATTCAAGGCTTCCTGGGCGGTAAACACCTTGCCGTCGGCGACGGTCTTGACTGCGTCCAATGGAAGTTTCCGCCCCTGGGCCACGACGCGGACAAACCGCTGATAGGCGTCGTCGATCACCTGCTTCCAGCGGTCGCGTTCGCGGTCAGTCATGGCGCGGAACGGAGAGCCGGCGTCCTTCCATTGGCCCGTGGTGATGGTCTCGAACTCCACACCGACTTTTTCCATGAGTCCGTGGAGTTGCGGGAGTTCGAGCAACACGCCGATCGAGCCGGTGAGCGTCGTCGGTTCGGCCAAAACCCGATCGGCGGGGGCCGCCACGTAGTAGCCTCCCGAGGCGGCCATGCCGCCCAGAGACGCGACGACCGGCTTTTTCTTCCCCTTCAAGACGCCGATCTCGCGCCAGATCCGGTCAGAGCCTGAGACGCTGCCGCCTGGCGAATCGATCCGCAGAATGACCGCCTTGACCTTGTTGTCGTCGCGCGCTTGGCGAATCTGGCGGATGGCGTGCTCGACTTCCTGATCCATAATGACGCCGTTGATCTCGATGATCGCGATCGTCGGCCCGGAGGTCTCGCCCGCCGCGTAACGCTCGACCAGGCGGGTCGGCAGCCCGGTCTCGCGGGTCATCAGGCTCCCGATCAGCAGGAAGAAGAACAGGAAGAAGAGTAAGGGGACGACGATCCTTCGAAAGAATCCGCCTCGCTCCCGACGCTCGATGACAATCGTCTGGCCAGGTAGGGAACGGTCCCCGCCTTCGGGTCTGTCGGTTGATTCGTTCTTCGCCATGCGCGTTGTCCTGCTCGGCTTCGTTGGAAAAATCAGCTCGATCGCCGGGCATTCTACCGTCAAGGCCGGTGTGGGGACCACACCTTTGAAGCTGGACCCTCGCTCATTGGTTCAGCGTCCGCCGCTTTTCGTGATCGTCGGATCGGGCTGCCAGAGGTAGAGGAAGGTCGGCAGCTTGCTCCGCTCCAGCCCTGGATAGCTGAACGGGACGATCTCTCCCTGGGCCGGAATGTTGGGGGTGATCCCGTAAATCGAACGGGTCGGCTGTCCTTCCCTGCGATAGAGCACAACTTCCGAGCCGACAGCCCCACCCAGTTGCTCGGCCTCGGCGATGGCGTCATCGACATAGCCCAATCGATCGATCATGTGTAACTTCAAGGCACGCGCGGCGGAAACCACCCGGCCGTCGGCGATCGCCTGGCGGTCGGCGACGCTCATGGCGGGTCGTCGGCCGGCGACTCGCGCGGCGAAGCGATCGCGAAAGTTGTCGGCCATCTCCTGGAGCAACTGGAGGGCCTCGGGGGCGATCGGGGTCGTGACCGTGCCCATGTCGATCATTTCACCAGCCTTGATCGGTTCGGCGAGGACGTTGAGCTGGGCCATCGCGTCCTGGAGATTGTAATGATTCATCAAGGCCCCGACCCCGCCGGTGATGGTAGTCGGGTGGGCGATGATCCGGTCGCAACCGACCGCCAGGTAATAACCGCCGCCGGTGGCCAGGTCCATCAGGCAGGCCACAGACGGTTTGCCGGTCGAGTCTCGGAACCGGCGCAACTCTTCGGCTAAGATGTCGGTCGCCGTCACGCCGCCGCCAGGACTGTTGATCCGCACCACGATCGAACGCACCAGAGGGTCATTGGCCGCCGCTTCGAGCTTCTCACGGAAGGCCGCGACCGGATTTTCACCCACCGAATATAGCCCGGTCAGGTTCTGGTTCACCAGCAAGCCGTCCACGTCGATCAAGGCGACGCGCGTCGAGCAACCGCCGGGACCAGGCCGGGCCACCACCGCGATCATCGGCCCAGGGTCCGGGGCAGGAGGGATGCGCACGTCCACCGCCGCCTGGATCTGGCCTGAGACCCTCGCCTCGCTGTCGGTCTTCAAGAAGCCGTTAATCGGCAAGGTGTGACAGCCAGCGAGTAACACGATCGCCGCCAGCGGGGCCAGCAACGCATTTCCAGATAATATGTGTCTTGAATTCATGGTCGGCACAGCCAAAATAGGGCGTCCTCTTCTCGAAAGCGGGGACGCCTCACCCCGAGGCGCGTTACAATCAGAATCGGCCATACAGCCGGAAAACTTGTCGCGAACCTGTCCTTTGGAGACCTTGACGCGATGATTCTCATGCTCGCCTGGCTCCCCGCATTGG
Source organism: Isosphaeraceae bacterium (assembly GCA_039936275.1). Taxonomy (GTDB): domain Bacteria; phylum Planctomycetota; class Planctomycetia; order Isosphaerales; family Isosphaeraceae; genus JBDTIR01. The sequence goes on from JBDTIR010000292.1 coordinate 3,942, forward strand.
TCTGCGCTGCGCCCGCCCTGGAAGACGTCCACCTGGACAACCCGATTTACCAGTCCCTTTTGAGCGGCAAGGTCCATCTGGCCGGGGTGCCGATCCGGTTTGAGCCGCCTTCGCTTCGCGACGATCAGCCCCCCAACGACCAGCAGACTGCCCTGCGAACCGTGGCCGGTTCCGACGCCAAGGCCGGCGACTTGCTGCGCGACTCGATCTCGGCCCCGTTCATCCTGAAGGTCCGCGACTTGCCAACGAACGGAACGACCCTGGTTCGCATGGTGGACCTCTGGTTCGTCGTCCATGCCGACCTTGACGCCCTTGATCCGGCCCTGGCCGAAAGCGCCGCCGCCCCGGAAAAGCCGGTCGAAGCGGGCAACATGCGGTTCACTTCGGTAAAGGTCTCGGCCGACGACCTCAAAGCGAATCAGCTCGGGGACCCGGTTTCGGAGAATACCCCCGCTCGGAAGCAATGGTATATCCACATGGCTGGGCGTTTGCTCGACCGGATTCAGGTTGAGGCGACCGACCGAATCATCGCAACGCGCTCAACTGACGTTCTGGTCATCGCCTCAAGGACGGCGGGAACCCTTGGCAAGGACGGGCCGCTCGGCAACCGCTGGCACACAATCGAGCGCAAAGGGGGCCAGGAATCCCTTAGCGAAGCAAGGCCTTATGAAGGCGGCGCGGGCTACGTGGCGATCCAGAGATACAAACCCCGGCCTGACGCCTTGCTGGTCGAGGCCCATTTTGCCTTCACCGAGCCCATCCCTTGGTTCCAAGGCGCTCCGATCCTTCGATCCAAAATCGGCCTCGTCGCCCAGGACCGGATCCGTTCGCTTCGCCGCGACCTGGCGAAACGTTGAGGCCGGTAAAAGGCGACTGGCGCACGACCCTCCCTGCAAGACTTGGCTGCATTTGCCTCTTGTAGTGCGGGCGAAGCCTTAGGGCCGTTTTGAGATAGTGCCCCTTCAGCTCTTCAGCTCTAGGTGGTTGACCGCCGGCCCTGTTGTCCATTAGACTTGTGGCATGTACTGCTTCTGGATGCGCGTCCAGTGAAGGGGCAAGTGTTGCGGAGGCAGAGTTCATGTCGAACCCGACCGAGGGAACGAGCGAGGATCGTCCATGAGTTTCGGCGAGGGTGGGCGCAGCGGCGTGGAGTTCGAAACCCTTCAAGGGCGCAACTGGCCCACGATCACCCAGTTCTCGGTGTTCCTGGAAAACCGAGTCGGCCAGCTCTTGGAGGTGGTGCGCGCGTTCCACGGGACGAAGGTTCGAATCGTTGGGCTGTCAATCTCCGACTCGGCCGATTGCTGCATCATTCGCTTGATGCTCAGTCACCCCGAGCAAGGGCGCGAGGTCCTCGAACTGGGCAAGCGGGCGTTCGCCGAGAATGAGTTGATCGTCGCTGAATTACCCGTCGGTTCGAAATCGTTGGTGGAGTTGTGCTCGGCCTTGTTACAGGCCGAGATCAACATTCATTACGCCTACCCTTTGATCGTCCATCCCCACGGCCGAGCGGCGGTGGCCCTGCATGTTGATAACATTGAACAGGCCAGCAGCACACTCCACGCCCAGGGGTTCGAGATCCTCTCCGAGGCCGATCTCAAGATGTGAGATCGGCTTCATCATCAAAGTCGTCCTCCGGCGTCAGGACCCCTTGATAGCGTTTCGGCGTCCCTGGCAAGGCCGCGATCACGCCGTTCTCAAGCATCTCACGACACCAGGCGCTCGCGTCCCTCGCCGAGGCGCCGATGGCTGCGTGCAGGCGTTTGATATCGGCATCATCGAATTCTTCAGGCAGCAGGACCAACGCGACCGGCCCCATCTCGATGCCGATGGCCAGCCATTGCAAGCCTTCGGCGATGATCTGGACGTGGTCGAAAGCGAACTGGTCAACCTCGTCCGGCTCAAGCCAGGCGGCCTCGGCCGCGTCGTCGCCCGAGGTCACTTCCGGTGCCGGGCCGCGCACGGCGGCGGCATGGGCCAGGGTGATCGTTCGCCCTCTGGGGTCGCGGTCCAACTCGCCAAAGACCCCGATCGGTGCCAGCAAGGCGACCTCGTCCAGACCGGTTTCCTCACGCAGTTCGCGCAGAACACCGTCTTCGATCTCTTCATCGATCTCCAAAAACCCGCCAGGGATGGCCCATTGTCCGGCGAAGGGCTCGGCCTTGCGGCGGACCATCAGCATCCGAATAGCGTCACCATCAAGGGTGAAGACCAGGGTATCCACCGTGACCGCGGGGCGAGGATGATCGTAGCAGTAGGGCGGAGGCATCAGTTTTTTCGTTCCCATTCAAAAAAGGCTGTCTCGATGGCATCGGCCGATTCGCGACTTCCGAAAAGTGTCCGGCCTGACCGCAAACCGGCATTGTACACATCATAACCTAAAACGGTCTCAACGTAAGGACCAGACCCGAAATGGACGACACTCGCAACCAAACCCCGGACTGGCCCGATCCCTCGACCGGCCCAGACCCCGACGCCGCTCGACTGGCCGCCACCATTGCTTTGCTCAACGAGGCCGACGGCCCCGCTGATGAGGCTGGCGGCTGGCCCGAATCGCTGTGGCGGATTGTGGTCGAGTTGGGTGCTCCGCGCTGGTCACTCCCTGCGGAATTCGGTGGTGATGCGTGCGATCGCCCGACCCTGGCTCGTCGCTATGCCAAGGTCGCCGAAGGAAGCCTGACGGCCGCGTTCATTCTTACCCAGCACGACGCCGCGGTTCGACGCCTTGTGCCGGCCGCGACCGCGGGTCGTGGACAGGCAGCCGCCTGGCTCGCCAAGATCGCCGACGGTCAAGCCTTCACCACTGTCGGCATCTCGCAACTGACCACCTCGCGCCGACATGGCCAGGCGGCCCTCGTCGCCACCGAGACGGCCGACGGATATCGGGTTGACGGCGTGATCCCCTGGGTGACGGCTGCTCCGTCCGCCTCGGTGCTCGTCACAGGCGCCGTGCTGGCCGACGGTCGCCAACTCTTGATCGCCCTGCCGACCGACCGCCCGGGCCTGACCGTCCGCGATCCGTTCCCTCTGGCCGCGCTCCAGGCGTCAAGCACCTGTGAGATCACCTGCGAAGGCGTTCCCGTGACCTCAGCCGACCTTCTGGCCGGGCCGATTCTTGACGTGCTGGCGACGTCCGACGGCGGCGGCACCGGCGGCCTGGAAACCTCGGCGCTGGCCTTGGGCCAGGCACGCGCGGCCCTGGTCGCGCTCGCCGACCAGGCCGGTCGCCGCGAGGACTTGACCGAGCCGGTCGACGCCTTGGCGGACTCCTGGCGATTGCTCGCCGCCGACCTGCTCGCCGCCTCCGAAGGGCGCGCCGACGCCCCTCCTTCGGCGCGCATCCGAGGCTCGGCCAACACCCTGGTCCTCCGCGCCACCCAGGCCTATTTGACGGCCCGCAAAGGGAGCGGCTTCCTCCGCACCGACCCCGCCCAGCGATGGGCGCGGCAGGCCCTCTTCTTCCTCGTCTGGTCCTGCCCTGCTCCGGTCGCTCACGCCTCGATCCGTGACCTCGCCGGACTCTGCTCGACGTGAGTAGTCCGTTTGCCCAAAACGATCGAAGACCGCGCGAGTGGACGCCGAAAACACGACTCAACCCAACTTGGAGCGAACCAAGGGTCTTGGGGTCGGCTCGTGCATCGGGTAAGCTGTGACGCGGCCAACTTCTTCACGGCCAATCGATCTTCCCATCGTTGAGGCCAAAGGACGTACTTTATGACCCGGATCGCCGCAGGGGTTGAGCCCGTCGGCCCCCAGAAACAAGGCCATCCCAAGGGGCTCTACGTCCTCTTCGCCACCGAGATGTGGGAGCGGTTCGGCTTCTACACCATGCTGGCGATGCTCACCCTCTACCTTCAGGACCAGGCGGAGGGGTTCGGCTGGACCAAGGCGTCCGCGACAGGCATTTATGCAAACTACCTGATGTTCGTCTATGCGAGCCCGCTCGTCGGCGGCTGGATCGCGGACCGGAAACTGGGCTTTCGCAGGTCGATCCTCATCGGTGCGTTGGTCTTCATCGTCGGCTACCTGATGCTCACGATCCGGACGGTCCCGGCCCTGTACGCGGCCCTGGGGCTCTTGGTCGTCGGCAACGGGTTTTTCAAGCCAAACATCTCGTCATTGGTCGGCAACCTCTATCCGGAGGGCAGCCCCTTGCGAGACTCGGCGTACAACATCTTTTATATGGGCATCAACATCGGCGCATTCATCGCCCCGTTGATCGCCGAGTCGGTCAAGCAACGATACGGGTTCCGCCCCGCATTCGCCGTGGCCGCTGGCGGAATGGCCCTCGGTGCGATCATCTTCTGGTCGTTCCAGCGGTTCCTGATCGAGGACGACTCGCATTCCTCAGCCCCGACGCCGACATTGAACCCCGACAACGTCGAACCGCCGCGTGCCTTGTCGGCCATTGAGCAGGTCCCTGAATGGAAGCGGATCACGGCCTTGCTAGTCATCTTTGCGATCGTGATCGTATTCTGGATGGGGTTCCACCAGAACGGCAGCACCTTCACCTACTTCGCCAACGACAATACCGACTGGACCTCGTCGCCAACCGTGATGACGATCATCAAGGTGCTCACTCTGGGATTCGCCGACGCCGAGAACGTGTCCGGCGTGATCTCCAACTCCATCAATCCCTTCTGGATCATTGTGCTCTCGATCCCCTTGGTCAAGGTCT
>JBDTIR010000293.1:0-5543 GCA_039936275.1 Isosphaeraceae bacterium
GTTCCCGCCAGCCGCGCCCGCCATGTCGCCCACGACCTGGCCGAGTTTGGCCGGGTCCGCCGGGTTCAGATAGGCGTGCGGATCGGACGCCCGGTTCCCGGGACGCCCCAAGGGCCGGGCGGGGTGCCGATCCTGGCCGTCGGGCCGCTCAGTCCGGCCGCCGAGGCGGGCCTGCGCGCCGGCGACCTGATCCTCAAGGTTGGCGATCGACCAGTCACGGGCACCGGCATGCTTCAAGGGACCATTGAGATGGCCCCGGAAGGGGAACCGTTGGCGTTCACGGTCCTCCGGGGCGACCAGACTCTTGAGGTCCAGGCTCGTCCCGTGGCTGTTGCCGAGGCGGGCTCGGTTCGGTTCGAAGGGCTTCCTCAGAACCTGCCCGACGGTCTTGCGCCTGAGCCGGAACTCTTGAGGCACGAGGTCCGTCCGCCGCCGCCCGCACCCGTCGCCCCGGCTGGAGTCCGCAATCCGAGCCGGTTCCCGGAATTGGGTTTGCGCCTTGCCGAGCAGGCCGGTGGGTCTGCTCTTGATGCCGCCCCGGCGGGCCTGGTCGTCCGAGGGGTCGAGCCCCAAAGTCCCGCGGACCAAGGGGGGCTGGAGATTGGCATGGTCATCACCGACGTTGCGGGTCATCGGGTCGAGACCCTGGCCGACCTCAGGGCTGCATTGGCCCACCGCCCCGCCGATCGTGACTTGATCCTTCACGTTTTGAAAGGCAAGAAAGCGGAATTCCGGGTGATCCTCAACGACCATCTGCCTCGGACCCGGCCAGACCCGGACCCTGAGGAGGTCGTTCCTCCGGCGATTGAACCGCCGACCCATTAATCTTCGTTGATGAGCCAGCCAAGACGCGGGCCAGGCCGGCGAAGGCCCCGTCCAACGGAATGGACCTGGACCTTCGTTTAACTTGGCCTCCAGGCCAAGAGGGCCTTCATGAAGCGTCGTATCCTCGTTGTTGATGATGAAGCCTTGATCCGTGAGCACCTCAGGGTGATCCTCCAGGCCGACGGCCTGGAGGTCGAGACGGCCGACAACGGCCGCTCGGCCCTGGAGTTGATTCGCGCCCAACCGTTCCACCTTGTCATCGCCGACTGGCGCATGCCCGACCTCGACGGCATGGACCTCCTGGCGATCGTTCGCGCCGAACGCAGACCGTTCGGAGTCATCCTCCTGACCGGCTACGGCGATACCCGGGTGGCCCTTGACGCTATGAAGGCCGGGGCCGACGACTTCGTCACCAAGCCCTACGAGCCCGACCATTTTCGCTTCCTGGTCCAGCGCGTGCTGGAGCGCCGCCGCCTGATCGACGAGTTGGAAGAACTCCGCCTCCAGATGCGCGAGCATTACAGCTTCGCCACCATGGTCTCGAAGAACCCCAAGATGCGCCGGGTCTTTGACCTGATTGAACAGGTCGGCCCGCTCGGCTCGACGGTCCTGATTCATGGCGAGACCGGCACGGGAAAAGACCTGGTCGCGCACGCCTTGCACGCGGCCGACAGCCATCGCCGAGACGGCCCCTGGGTCGCCTTCAACTGCGCCGCGTTGAACGAGTCGCTCCTGGAGAGCGAGTTGTTCGGTCATGAGCGGGGGTCGTTCACGGGGGCTGACGAGAAGCGAATCGGCCGGTTCGAGCAGGCCAACGGCGGCACTCTGTTTCTGGACGAGATTGGCGACGTCTCTCCGGCGATGCAGGCCAAGCTGCTCCGCGTGCTCCAGGACGGCCGGTTTGAGCGGGTCGGCGGCAACCAGACGCTCCAGGTGGACGTCCGGATCGTGGGGGCCAGCAACAAGCGGCTTGAAGACGAGGTTCAGGCCGGCCGGTTCCGCCGCGACCTCTTCTTCCGCCTGAACGTGATCCGGATCGAACTCCCGCCGCTCCGCGAACGGCCCGAAGACATCCCCTTGCTGGCAACCCACTTTCTCCGCAAGCTCGCGACCAAGAGCACCCCGGCCGTTACCGAGATCGACCACGAGGCCATGCAGTCGTTGCTGGAACACTCCTGGCCGGGCAACGTCCGTGAACTCGAAAACGCGATCAAGGCGGCCGTCGCCATGGCCGATGGGACCGCCATCCACCGCGAGGCCCTGCCGGCTACCGTCGCCCCCCGCCAGGGGCCGAGGGCTTCGTCGGCCTCCTTGATCGACATCGAGCGCCCTCTTCCTGACGTGACCGGCGAACTCGTCCGCAGGATCGAGCATGATTACTTCTCTCAATTACTCACCCGTTACCGGGGCAACGTCGCCCGATGCGCCAAGCATAGCGGACTCTCACGCCGGAGCGTGACCCAGAAACTCCTGAAGCACGACCTCGACCGCACCCGCTTCAAGGACGCGGCCAACCTGAAAACGAATGAATTTTGACCCTCGGTCCTGGAATGCGTATGCGGCAACGCCGTCCGGAGATTGAAAACGACGTGCCGCGCACGCCTGACAAGTCACCTTGATTTGAAGCCTTCAGAACGGCACCACGGTCGTGGCGGGCCGGGCAGGCTTGGCGGCCGGTCGGGCTGGTGCGGGCGCAGGCGACGGGGTCGCCGGACGGCTCGAGGTGGCCGAGGGGCGAGCGGCGGTGCCGCCGGGAACCTGATTGGGAGCACCGATCGGGGCAATCCGAGGGCTCGTGGGGGTTGTGGACGTCGAGACCGCCGCACCGCCGCTGGGCGGCGTGATCGCCGACCCGATCGCTTCGCCGCCGAAGTGAACCAGGGTGTCGGCCAGGAGCGGATGCGACGTCGAAACAACCACCGAGTCGTTGGGTCGCAACGGCCCGGAGACCTGAACACGCTCGGTGCCGATCGTCCCCATGACCTGGACCGGAACGTCGCGAACGTACCCGGCGCGGATCACCTGAACGGTCCCCCGACCCCCCGACGACCCATGCACCGCACGACCTGGCACGTTGGTGATCGGCTCGGTAGGCAGGTGGGCGTTGCGGACCTGCTGCCCGGGCTCTAGCTCCTGCCCGGAGTTCGACACACTTACCCAGGCCCCTACCCAGGGAGTGACCAGTTCTCGGAGCACGGCGTAACGCTCCTCCAGAGGCAAGATGGCCATCACCTTCCCCTTGACCGTCTTGCCCTCGATCACCATGTCAATCGTGCCGCGTTCCTTGACCGCTGTCCGGCTGACCGGGATCAAAACATTCAGGCTAGAAACGTCGGCGATTTGGGCGATCTCGGTTCCTTTGGGAACATAGGCCCCCGCGGCAACCGGCGTGGCCATCACGCGGCCAGGGAACGGGGCTCGGAGGGTGCAGCGGTCGAGTTCGAGCTTGGCAAGGTCGGCCTGGGCCTCGGCGGCTTCGACCCGCGCCTCGGCGATGGCGACGGCAAACGAGGTTGCGCGGGAGCCTTTGGCGGCATCGACCTCGGCTTTTCGTTCCTTGACCACGGCCAGCGCGATTTTCTGGCGGGCGAGGGCCTCGGCCCGGTCGAACTGGGCGATCTCGTCTCCTTCCTTGACCATCTTGCCGATCGGTGCGGTGAGGCTGCGCAGGACGCCGTCGCCGGGCGCAATCAGGCGAGCTTGTCGGCTCGGTTCGAGCGTGACGGGAACCTGATAATGGTCGGGCCAGTTCAGCTCGATCGGGACCGTCTCGATCTGCGCCGTCGTCGTTCCAGTCGCGGCTGGCCCCTGTCCGGACGCCGCAAGCGCAACGCCCAAGGTCAGACCCACCGCCGCCGACACCATGCGGACCTTCATCAGCAATTCTCCAGTTCGAATGATGGTACTCATGAATGGTTGGGAATGGCCCTTGGATCAACAACCCACCCTAAACCTCGGTTCCGCGACCGTCAACCGGCGTCTCCGGCGGACGCCTCTTGGCGAGAGCACGGCCTCGCCGTTACCATCATGAGGCGATCCGGGAACCAAGGGCGACCGATCCGAGACGACCAACCGGAATGCGTCAAGGCTGACCGGCTCGATCGAGTCCCCTGTAACTACCCTCAATGATCGTCGCCGCATCCTTCGACTTTTGCACTATTCTGGTTCAGAACCGCGAAGGCCCGATGGATGCGAGACGTCCGGCTACCCGCCGAATGCCAAGAATCACCATAGGCGGCCATAACAAAAGGCCCCGGCGCTCAGGACCTATGTGCTTGGTTCCGGCGCGTCCCCCCCCTCTTCTTGGAAAGGAATGCGGCCAAGATGCGACCGCAAACAGGTTTAATTCTGCGGATGGTGGGCATGTTGATCGAGTTCCTCTGCGCCGCCGGGATTCTAGCCACGCGCGGACGGAGCACGTTGATCGCCGGACTCGTGCCCTTGAACATCGTACTCTACGTCGGCCTGGCGTTCGGCCTCGGTCTGGTCATCGCCGGCAACGTCATGGTCAAACGGTTCCAGCCGACGCGCCAACCAGCCTCAGACGCCAACGATGAGACCGCCTCCCTCAAACCCTGAACCAGACGCCGAGAAAGGCCGCATGACTCCCGAACTCACCAACCAGCTTGAGCCCGACAGGCCAGCGCTTGACGACCGGCCAAAGTGGGCCACCGCGACCGAAGCCGGTTTCGCGAAATACAAATATTACGATCTGATCATGGTCGCATTCGTGACGGTCCTGCTCTGCACCAACTTCATCTCCGCGCCGAAGCGGGTGTCGGTCGGCGGGTTTGTCTTCGGCGCGGGGGTCTTGTTCTTTCCGATCAGTTACCTGTTCGGCGACATCTTGACCGAGGTTTATGGTTACGCCCGATCGCGCAAAGTGGTCTGGGCGGGGTTCGCGGCCTTGGCCTTCGTGTCGTTGATGAGCCAGGTCGTCTTGTGGCTGCCGCCCGACCCTCGCTGGCCGAACCAGGCAGCCTGGCAGACCGTGTTTGGCGGTTCCTGGCGGATCGCCATCGCCTCGATGATCGGGTTTTTCACGGGTGAATTCGCGAACTCCTATACGTTGGCGAAGATGAAGATCTGGACCCGGGGGCGGTTCCTCTGGATCAGGACGATTGGTTCCACTCTGGTTGGCGAAGCCGCCGACTCCTTGATCTTCTATCCGATCGCGTTCCTGGGAATCTGGCAGACCGACCGCCTGATTCTGGTGCTCGTGACCAACTACTGCCTGAAAGTCTCCTGGGAAGTCGTGGCCACCCCCTTGACCTACGCGATCGTCGGGTTCTTGAAACGCACCGAGCACACCGACCACTATGACTACGGCACCGACTTCACGCCGTTTTCACTGGAGACGTGAGAGATTTTGATTACCAGTGGACACATATTAATGTTAATGCGTGTCCATTGGTGTTGATCGTTCTTCTTCAAGATCAAGGCGTTGCGAGCAGTTTCAGTCCCTCGGTGGCATTCTGACTGCGGTACGCCTCCTTGACTGGGGCGTAGGCGGCGTCGAGCGCCTCTTGCGAGGCCAGCGCGCCGGCGGGGTCGATCGGCTGGCGGATGGTCAACGGCCTGGGGACGATCGCGGCGGCCAGGTCGGGCAGATCGTAGGCTTCGAGCACGCCTGGTAGGACGCTGGATAGCTGGTCGCGTGAGATCGGCCCCTTGGCGACGGCCGTCCAGGAGAGGACCGATCCTTCGACCTCGACCTG
>JBDTIR010000294.1:0-5802 GCA_039936275.1 Isosphaeraceae bacterium
GGCCGACGGCCCGTGCCCGCGATCGACCTGCCGGGCGTCTTGCTATCGATCCGTCCCGAGCGGCTGGGCCTTGCCGGGCGTCAGCCCTATGCCGCGTTGCTGGTTGACGTGCTGTTGGCCTCCGGCCGTCGTCGTGCCTTGATCGAGCGCCTTGCCGAAATGCCCGACGCCGACGCCGACGTCCGTCGTTGGCTGGAGACGGCCAGAACCAGCGAACTTCAGCGCGCCCTGGCCGCTGGCGACCTGGCCGGAGCGGGTGCCGTCTGGGACGGCCTGGTTCGATCCGAATCCCCAGACGAACTCAAGACCCTCGTCACCGCGAGGGTCGCCGCCTTGGCCAATTCCCCGTCGCGCCAGCGGGTTTGGCGACAATGGCTCTTGCGAGCGAACGCGAAGCTGGCCGATTTAACGATCGCCCCGGCGGTTCGCGCCGAGCTGAAGCGGATCGAGTCGGCCCTGGGCCTGGATAAGGAAGCTGTGCGACGGCCTGGCGGAGAATGAATTACCAGCCGAGACACGACCGCCCGCCATTGCGGCGGACGTCTCTGCGGCCTTCACCGACGAAGCTGAGGTCAACGCTGCATTGCGCGAGTATCTGGACCAGCGACAAAATAAGCAGGCTGTTCCATAAGTGCCGGCCTCCGTTTCTCCAGCACGCCGCGCTGATCGGGATCGCCAAGGGTTGGGGTCGCCACCTCAAGCAATGAGAACAGAACGAGCTTGGCTGGCCAAATCAAGACTCGTCATCCCAGAGAATCTCGACATGGTCTGACAGAAGACCCAGAACCAGACCGCCGCAGCAAATCCAGCCGCGTCGAGGCCGGCCGTCGCGGTCTTGAACCGTCATTCGGTAAATTACCTGCCCCCCACTTACATAAAAGGGAGATTCCCAGGTGAAGATGTGTTCCAGGTCCACGACCTGATAGTCCCGGGACTCCGCCCATCGCCGGACGATCGGCTCGGCCAGTCGACGCTGAGATTTCCTGAATCGGGCAATTGACCAGGTCCAGACGCCGATGATCGCCGTCGCGCTGATGAGCGCGCCAAGGATTGCGCATGCGCCAATGAGAAACTCCCCCATCGGAAAAACCTTTTGGCGGCGATCTCAAGGGCCCGAAGCTGGGGGACGTTGGACATGGAAATCATAAACAAGGGCGATACGGAGGACATGGCGAATGATTGAACGTCGCCAAGTCCCCCGTGTTCAGCCAATGGGTCTTCGCCCCCCCTTTTGAGGTTACAAATCCTCGAATTGGGACGGCTTCACAGTGTCCTGCGGGGCTGCCGGGTCGTAGACCACCGTCAACGTACCGCTGCTCGTGACGCCCATGGCCGTACTCGATCTCCTCGGACCCGTCGAACTCGCCGCCCAGTTCGCACAGACCGCCGGCCGGTCGCTCGTTCCCGACCCGTGAACGGTTCCGGTTCCGGCTCTGGGTTCAGAGCGCGGCCGCCGCCTTGCGGGTCGCGGCCAGGCAGGCGCGGATGTCGGCGTCAGGGACTTTGGGCTTCTCTTCGTATTCCAGGGCGAGGCCGTATTGATACTTGCGATTGGCCAGCGCTTTCAAGAGGTCCACCAACCGCAGGTCTCCTTCGCCGAGCACGGTGAAGGTCTTGGCGTCCTTGACGTCCTTGAGGTGGACGCCGTAGATCCGCGCGTCGAAGACCTCGACGGCGCGGACGGGGTCTTCACTGGACCGGAGGAAGTGGCCGGTATCGATGCAGCAACCAATCTTGGGGTGATGGTCCTTGATCGCCTCGGCGATGGTGTCAATCTTGGCGAAAGCGTGGCCGGGGCCGTGGTTGTGGATCCCGCAGGGGATGCCGTACTCTTCGACGAGCTTATCGAGACCGTCGAAGGCGTCGGGCGACGGGTCGCAGGAGAAATATTCGATACCCAGGCGCTTGCCGAACTCGAACAGTTTGCGGTTCTGGTCAAGCTCCTTGCCGAAGTGGATGACGCCGAAGCCGGTGACCTTGATGCCGGCCGCCTTGGCGTGCGCCTTGACCCGCTCGATCCGTTCGGCGTCGGAATCCGGGCTAATGTGGGCGCTGTAGGATTCCCAGTAGTGCAGGCCGTAGGCCTTGGTGCGAGCGAGCGCCTCGTCAAAATCAAAGGCGCGGAGCGAATAGCTCTGGATACCCATCTTGAACGGGCCATACGGGCTGGATTCGGGGGTGTCGGCCCCGAACGAAGACTTGCCCAGGGCCAGGGTTCCGGCCGCGGCGAGGCCCATCGCCAGGAGGTCGCGTCGGTTCAGGTTGCGTGGTTCTTCCGAAGGCATCAGATCGTACTCCGTGGGGTCGCCAAGCCACTTGGGCCGGACACGCATGAGGCGGACCCGCCGGGGCCCGTCGCCCGGTTGAAGCTAGCGAATCCAAAGGGGCGACGCCAGGGGCCGCTCCGGGAAATGTCACAATCCGACGGCTTGACCGTAGGAACCAAGAGACTATCATGGAACCATTCGCATTTTTCGCCGTTCGGCCCCTTTCCCTTCGGTCCTCGAACGGAGGTTTTCACCATGCAAGCGCGCGATCAAAAGCTCGGGACCATGCGTCCACTCGGCGGCGGCGACCCGATCCCCTTGACCAAAGGCGAGCTCACCTTGGGCCGCCGACCCACCAACGACATCCAGCTTGATTTCGAAAACGTCTCGGGCAAACACTGCCAACTCCAGTACATCAAGGGAGTCTGGCACGTCCGCGATCTCAAGAGCACCAACGGTACGACCGTCAACGGTCAGAAGGTCACCGCAGGTGAGCAAGCCATCCTGCCCGATGACGAATTTGGCGTTTCCGGTCACCTGTTCGCACTCGACTATGAACCGGCCGCCGGTCACGTCATGGCGACCAACCAGCTTCTGGAGGAAGAACTTGACCAGGCCCCTCGCCGCCAGCAGCGCTCATTGATGGAACTGGCGGGCCTGGAGAGTGATCGCGAGCGGCCCGAAGCTCATCAGGAACGTCAACGGCCCTCTCAAGCCGAGCCGATCGACCGTCCCAGCGTCGATGACGAAGAGTTCGGTGATCCGCTCGCGGAGAGTTCGGTTGACGTCCCCGTGCCTCAGGTCGTGGGCAATGATGACGACTTCTTCAACATGATCGCCGAGGACGTTCAGGAGCTGAAACCCAAGAAACGTCCTCGATAGCAAAAGGGCCAAGAGTGCGGGGCAAGAGCGCCCCGCCTACTCGCTTCGGATCAAGGCACCCAGGGCCTTGTCCAGAGAGGCCCCGCGCAGCTCCAGGCGGATAATCGTGCCGTCGGGGCCGATCAGGAACGAGGCGGGGATGTTGTTCACGCCGAAGAGCGCGACCAGGTCGCCGGTACTGGTGGCGTTATGCACCTGTCGCCAGGGGAGCTTGCGCTGGGCGACGAAATCGGTCAGGGTCTCAACCTGCTCGTCCAGGCTGACGGCGACGATCTCCAAACCTTTGGAATGGTACTTGGCGTAGGCCGTTTCCAGGCTCGGCAGCTCGGCCAGGCACGGAGCGCACCAGGTCGCCCAGAAGTCAATGAGAACATATTTCCCTTTAAGGTCCGTGAGGCGTAAAACCTTGCCTCCGGTATCCTTGACGACGACCGTCGGAGCGGCCTTGCCGACCATGTCGAGCCTGGCCAGGTCGTCTTCCACCTTGGCACGCAGTTCAGGGCGGGTGCCGAAGCGGTCAAGCAGGATCGTGTAGATCTGGCGGGCGACGTTGTAATCGCCGGCTGACGAGGCGGTGCTGGCCAGGGTGTCGGCGAATTCCGAGGCGAATTGTTCCTGATCGTCCTCGGTCAGGCTGGCGACCAGTTGCTTGAACGACTCGCCCGCCTCGGGGAACCGGCCGGCCTGGGCGTGGGCCATCGTCCTGACGATCCTGGCCAAGGGGCCGACGGGCCCATCAGGACTTTCGGTCAGGTATTGCTTGGCGGCGGCCTCGAAGTCGAGGAACCAGTCATGCTCGATCGCGGTGTCAAAGATGGTCAGGTACGCCTGGTCGCGGTCCTCGGCGTTAGGGTTGGCCTTGAGGTAGTCGGACAGGTCGCGAGTCAACGCCCGGTCGTGCGCCGTCTTCAATTCGGCCACACTCTGAAATGAGGACTTCGCCGGCGCAGGCGGGTCGTCGGCGCGCGCGAGCCCCGCGGTGAGAACGAGGACTAGGGCGGTCCATGGGATGGCCTGGCTCATGTGTGAAGACACTCCCTCAAAGCGGTCGGCCGGTTCAAAAAGGTTCGCGAATGACGTCCATTAGACAGGCCAGACGACGAGTTGACCATCGAGAATCGAGGAAAAGGCACAAGGAAGCGTGGATCTATTCTTGGCCTCGATCGATCTTTGACGTCGAACTCAGGCCGGGACCGGGGCGGGCACAGTGATGGTTTCGCCGGTCAGGGCGGTGAGCATTCGGTCCCAATCGGCGCAGCAGACTTCGCGTTCGAACCGGGCGAGGAAGGCTGCTCGGCCGCGATCGCCCAGCCGTCGGGCCTCGTCAGGATCAGCGGCGAGGCGTTCCAGGGCGTCAACCAGGGCGTCGGCGTCGCCGAGACGGACAACCGTACCACAGTCGGCCTGGCGGATCGTGTCGGCCGCCTCGCAATGATCAGGCCCGACGAACAAGGCCGGGCGGGCCGCGGCCATCACGCCGTAGAGTTTGCTCGGCACGACCACGCCGGTCATCTCCCGGCGCATCGAGATGAGATGCACGTCCGCGATCGACAACGAGGCGTGCAGTTGTTCACGCGGGAAATAGTCCATGATTCGAACATTGTCCAAGCCTTCGGCCTGCTTGGTCCGCCGGACCTGTTCCAGGCGAGGGCCGTCGCCAACATACAAAAACACGACGTCGTCACGTGCTTTGAGGCGGCGGGCGGCTTCAAGAAACTCTTCGAAGCAGTGCGCCAGGCCGAGGTTGCCCGAGTACATGGCCACGAACTTCCCATCAAGCCCCAACTCGCTCCGCAACGGGTTTCCTGAGCGGGGCAGGGGGTAGATTTCGTCACGACGGCTCCAAACGGGGATCGTAACCAGGCGGTTGGCGCGGACCCGCTTGGCGGCGATCCGGTCTTCCATGTACGGCCCGAGCACCACCACGCGGTCGGCGTCTCGATAGGCCAGGTCGCTGAGCCAGATCAAGATCGCGACGATCGGATTGCGCCTGGACATTCGACCCAGGGCGAGACTGGCGTCGGGATGTAAATCCATGCTCCAGTAGACATGCTTTGACTTCTTCAAGTGCCGCAACAGGGTACCGATCAGAGCGATGATTGGCGGGGTGGTCAGGGTCGCGACGACCTGGAACCCGGGGAGGGCCAGGGCCTTGGCCAGAGCTTGTGCGTAGAAACTCAGGTAGTCCGCCATCCGGGTCAGGGTGTTCTTGCGGCCGAACGCCGTGCCGCCGACGCGGTGGATCTGGACGCCGTTGCGCACCTCAAGGGCCGGGCTTCGGTCTTGACCGGGGCCGACACGGCTACAGAGCACGTGACAATCAAACCCGCGCCCGGCCAGCGACTCGGCCAGGTCAGTCAGGTGCTGCGCCGTCGAGGCGTGCGAGGGCCAGTAATATTGGTTGATGAACAGGACCGTGGTCGAGTTGTCCGCGGGCGTCCATGCCCGAAGTTTCGGAGCGGCAACCGTCAAGGCCGCCCGGCCCTCGGCGCGCCAGGCGCGACCTGAGCCGTCCCGAAACCGCCTCCATGCCCTTACCATCGGAAGTCCCTCCCAAACCCGCTGACAAGCAACATCCGATGAACAATGCCCGAAAACCCAGAAATCGCGAAGGGCAAAGTTGCTTCGGTGTCATCCTTGACGATCTATCAGC
>JBDTIR010000295.1:0-4484 GCA_039936275.1 Isosphaeraceae bacterium
TGAACTTCATCGCCAATCCCACCGAGAACGCCTATTTGCAGGGCCGCCAGGACACCTATCCCAAGCGCCGCGGCCTCACCCGGGTGAAGGAGATGTGGGAAAGCGGCATCAACGTCTGCTTCGGCCAAGACTCGATCAACGACCCATGGTATCCGGTCGGCAACGGCAACATGATGAACATCCTCGACAACGGGATTCACCTCGCGCACACGATGTCATTCGACGAGTTGGACAGGTGCCTGGACCTGATCACCTACAACGGCGCCAAGACCTTGAACGTGGAAGACCAGTACGGCATCGAGGAGGGCAAGCCAGCCAACTTCCTGGTGCTGGACGCCGATTCGCCCTTCGAGGCCGTACGCCAGCGCGCCGTCGTGCTAGCATCGATTCGCAATGGCGAATACCTGTTCAAACGCCCCGACCCGAGCTATGAGATCGCGCTCGATCTCTTTCGAAAGACCAAATAAGGCCCACGCCTTTGCCTGATTGTCGGACAGCACTCGACAGCGGGTGCTATGGACGCGAGACATTCCTGTGTGCTTATGAGATTCCAGGGGGGGAAAAGAGGGACATAGCGCAATACGGCCGAGAACCGCTATTTTCACGGGGTGGCCGGGACAACGTGTTATCCCGGCGGCGAAGCCGCAAGAGGCCGCAAGAAAACCCTTGTCCGATCTCCAATGCTTGGTTTGAAACCTCTTGTCGCGTCGCGACCGGAACGACGCGTTGTCCCGGCCACCCCGCGAAAACCCGCAATAATTGGTACATAACTTGCTAGGATACCGATGTTCGGTTGCAGATTCGACCGCGTCACTTTACTCACGGCAAGGGATTACTGAGTGGTTGGCAACCGATCTATTGGAGAGCGTGTCGATGCGAAATGGGATGAGCACTGATGCGCACGGGGGCCAACCGGTAGAGTCCGCTGGGCCAGCGCCCGAGCAAGCGGAGGCGGTCCTGGTGATGATTCATGGACGAGGCGCCACCGCGGCAAACATCTTGTCGCTCTACGATCAATTCCAATCGCCCACCCTCGCGGCGATTGCTCCACAGGCGGCCGACTCTTCCTGGTATCCCCAATCATTCCTGGCACCGCTTCCGTCGAATCAACCGTTTCTTGATTCCGCGATCGGCTGGTTGGAATCGATCGTTGCCGGCCTGATTGGTCAGGGAATACCGAGCAACCGCATCGCCCTTCTCGGATTTTCGCAGGGAGCGTGTCTCGCGTTGGAGTTTATTGCCCGGCATCCGCGACAGTACGGCGCGGTTCTGGGATTGACCGGCGGTCTCATTGGTCCTCCTGGAACGCCCCGCGATTACCCTGGCTCGCTTGACGGCACGCCGGTCTTTCTCGGAACAAGCGATCCCGACCCGCATGTGCCCTTTGAACGTGTGCGCGAGACTGAAGACGTTCTCACCAAAATGGGCGCGGTCGTTGAGCTTCGCCGCTACCCAGGCATGCCACACACAATCAACGAAGACGAAATCGCGGCGTCTCGAAACTTGCTGAAGGGAATGATCTCTCGCGCGAAGAGGCCGCAGTCATGAAGTTCACGCGCATTGATGCTGCGGCAGTGCATCGTGCTCCTGGACGGTGCGATCGAAATCGAGGTCTCCGATGGCAGCCGGCAAACGCTGCACGGTGGCGACATTCTCCTCGTGAGGGATACATTCGGTCGGGGCCGCCGTACACGACACATTGAGCCGCGCAAAAGACAAGTCGTTGTTGATCACGCTCGATGACGACAAACCAGAAGCCGAATGTAAGGAGTAAGCAATGAATCCGACCCTTCCTGGCATTCACCACGTCACGGCGATCACTGCCGATGCCCAAAAAAACATCGATTTTTACTGCGGCGTTCTCGGGCTCCGCCTGGTCAAGTTGACTGTCAACTTCGATGATCCTCACAGTTACCATCTGTATTACGGCGATGAACTCGGGCGTCCCGGAACGATCATGACCTTCTTCGCCTGGCCCGGTGCGAGTCGTGGCAGGATCGGCCCCCCGCAGGTGACCTCCACGGCATTCGCGGTTCCGGCCAGCGCGATGGAATTTTGGTTGGCGCGCTTGAAGCAGTTCGACGTGACCGCGGAAGCACCGGTGGAGCGCTTTGGCGACCCCGTGATCCACTTCACCGATCCAGACGGGTTGCAACTCGACATCGTCGGCGTCGCTGCGCCTGGCGGCCAACCGTGGGCGGTCGGTCCAGTGCCCGGCGAACATGCCATTCGCGGCTTCCACGGCGTGACGATCTCCGAGGAAGGCTACGAGAGTACCGCCAATGTCCTAACTGAGTTGATGGGCTTCACGGCGGCAGACAACGACGGGAACCGTTTTCGCTACCATGCGGCGTCAGAGGACGGATTCGCCTCGACTGTCGATCTACTCTGCACGCCGGACGGGCGGCAGGGAAGCATGGGAGCTGGAGCCGTTCATCACGTCGCGTTTCGAACGAAGGACCGACCACAGCAAGACGCCTGGCGCCATCAAATCGTGCGAGCGCGTCTGAACGTATCGCCTGTAATGGATCGGAACTACTTTGAATCAATCTACTTTCGTGAGCCCGGCGGCGTGCTGTTTGAGATCGCCACCGACGGTCCTGGCTTTACCGCCGATGAACCAGCCGAACTCCTGGGTGCGAGACTTATGCTCCCGAAACAACTCGAGCCGCGTCGAGCTGAGATTGAGCGGCTGGTGCCGCCGGTACGATTACCCGTTGGCGTGGGATGAGCACAAGGGAAAAAGGGGGACATAGCGCAATACGGTCCACGGCCCGCTATTTCCGACGGCTTCCCCACCGCCAGAACAGGGCCAGGCCGAGGACCCAGGCCGTTAGCATGGCGTTGAACAGGTCGCGGCGGCGGACGTCGCCGACGGTGGGGGTGCCGCAGCCGCTCAGGCCGGCGAGGGTCAGGCCGAAGGCGGCGAAAAGGAGGACGCGGACGAGTCGAGGGTCAAAGAAGTAGTCGCGCCAGACTTCCGTGGCTGCCCAGAACCCGCCGATCAAGGAGCCGACGAACCCGAGGGCCGTGACCAGGGACCGGGACAGGGTCGGCCAGAACGACCTTCGACGTCGGGCGCGGCGAAGGGCAAGCCAGAACCAGAACAGCCAACCGTAAGCGGCCGATGCGCCGAGGATCCAGGGCAAGGCGGTCGCGAACCAGGGATATGCCTGGATTGACAATCGTTGGCTCCAGGACGGCGGGAGCACGCGGTCCAACTGACGATTGGCCGCGTCGATCGCGAAAAAAAGACCCGCCCAGCAGAAGGCTGCCAACCAGGGGCCGACCGCAACCCAGAACGCCCGCCGCGACGGCCACGATCGCGGGCCGTGGCTCGAAGGGTCGTCGGGCAGGTCGAAGGTCGCCCCGGCAAGCAGGCCGTAGCCGATCAGGGGGCCCAGGGCGACGACCCAGGTCGCCGTTCCCCAGAGACGGGGGTCCGCCCCGCCAAACGTGACGAACCCATGATAGGTCGTCGCCAAGATCGCGGGGACGACCGGGAAGACCAGCCAGACGACCGCCGCGCGGAGTGAGCCCCCTTGGTGTTCGATCATGGGGATGACCCGTCGAAGAGGTTGATTGCGGGGACGAGGCTGAGGCCGCACGGCTTGGATTTTCAACCTCAAACACAACCAAAGTACGAGAATTCGCACCCCGGCCGCGAATAAAATCCCGGCTGTCACTGCCGAGACCAACGCGCGTTGGCGTGGCGATGGTTAGGGCGAGTCGCCGGTGCGCAATCTTGGCCAGGGCCGGCTCGGCTCGGGTTGACAGGCGTTCGAGGCATCGGTTATACCGCCAAACGCCGTTCTGGTGTCGGAACGGGCCGACGAGGCCCGACCGGGCCGGGACCTCCCAAACATACGCCTCAAATCGGGCGCGGTCGTTCTCAAGACGTGCTCGGTTTTTGAAACACCAGATCCAGACGGAAGCAAGGATGCGCGTGGTTGTCGGCTGGGCCAAGGATGGTCCAGCCGCCTTCCCGCCCCTCGACTTCGCCTCGTTGAGCGCACATCGACCAACATCCCCAGATTGATTTGACGGTTTCAGTTTGAGTCGAATTCCGCCCGGGACCAAAGGAAATGGTCGCGAAGGGGCACACGAGCAATCGCGGCGACCGTTTTCCAAATGGATTGCCGTCCAACTCCTAAGGAAGGGGGCTGGCCCATGCGAACCGAGACCACGCAAACGGCAACCCCGCGCCTGGCGCCTCACCGTCGATTCTTGCCGATCCCCAGGCCGGAACAACGCTGGAATGGGCTGTACAAGGGTGAGCCGGAGAACTGCCGGCGGAGCTTGCGACAATTCCTGCCGGTAATGGTCCACCTCGGCCTCTTGCTGGCGGTCTTCAAGTTCTACAGGATCGAAGGCCGAGCGTTCCTGATCCTGGTTGGCTTGTCCCTGGCGGCGCTTCCGGTCCATTACCTCTTGCCGTTCCGGTTCAAGAAACCGGCCTTCATCGCGGTTTCGATCGTCGGCCT
>JBDTIR010000296.1:0-7165 GCA_039936275.1 Isosphaeraceae bacterium
CGCCGCTCTGGGGGTAACGTTCCTGTTTGTGGTCGGCATATATGCCATGATCAAGGGGGAAGTCTCGGAAAAGCTCGCCCTGAGACGCACCGCGTCCCTGGCGTCCAGGCACGACGCTCCTCGCAACGGGTCGCACCGTTTGCCGGCTGGGCTGGACGACCCTCAATGGGACTTCGCCCCCAAGGAAGAAGCGGGGCACGCGATCCACCTTCCCCCCTTGACGACCCTGCGCAGGCTGGCGAGCGACTGGGCCGAGGGGCTCGGCTGGGTTTTCGCCCCCCTGGCGATCCTGGGGGCCTGGAGGGTCCGAGCGAACACAGGGAAATGGTTGATTGTGACTTACATGATTTTGTTTACATGGATTCTGGTTCGTCATGCATCGGCGTTGGGATATCTGTCGGGGCGTCACGCGCTGAGCCTGGTTGCGGCGTCGCTTCCCTGGGCGGCGGCGGGGACCTTGAGCGTGGCCCGTCGGCTCTCGGTTCGGTTCGCCCGGGACGAGGGGGTTTGCCGACGCCTGGGAGTGATTGGCGTCTTGGCTCTGATTGTCGCCGGGGTGTCGGTTCAGGCGACGAAGCCCGGGCATCCCAGCCGTTGGGGGCATGCGGCGGCCGGGCAGTGGCTGGCGGCGCGAATGGGCCCTGCGGACGTGGTGCTCGATACTCGTGGCTGGGCGGCGTTCGTTTCGGACAGACCGAGTTATGATTACTGGCATATTGGCCAGGCACTCTCGGATTCTCATCTGTCGTATGTAGTGGTTGGCCGCGACGAACTGACCGCTTCGAGCCGGAGGGCGGCCACGTTGCGGGCGGTCCTGGCGTTCGCGGCCGAGCCGGCGGTAAGTTTTCCAGAGCGTCGAGGAGGGCAGGGGGCCGACGTTCAGGTCTTCCGCTACCGGCGTCCCGAGTCCTGGGAGGGGATGCGGCCATGAGCCACGGCACACTCTGGAACCGTCTGGTGCGCGGGACGGCCTGGACATGGCTTGCCGAGCATTATCGCGCTGCCTTACCGGCAGATCTTGAAGCGACGGTGATGAACCTGTCAACAACCGACCGCCATCACGCCAAGCAAGGGCGTTCGACGGCCCGCGTTCGGTTCGATGCTCCTGACGGGCCCTTGTCGGTCTATCTGAAGCGGCATGACCGGCTCTCCTGGAGGGCCAGGCTGCTGGCCTGGCTTGATCCCAAGGGGGGGCACTCACCGGCCTCGGCCGAGTGGCGGCACCTGGAGCGGGTCCGGACCTTGGGCGTCGCCGTGCCCGAGGTGGTCGCGGCTGGTGAGCGGATCGGCCCCTGGGGACGCCTGCAAGGGTTCCTGATGGTCGCCGAGCTGGTCGGGGCCTTGCCGTTGAACGAGGCGCTGCCTGTCCTGAAACAGACGCTTGACCCGGCGCGGTTCGCAACCTTGAAACGTAGCCTGGCCAGGGAAACGGCCGAGATCGCCGCGACGTTGCACCGGGCGAAGGTCTTTCATAAAGACCTCTATTTGTGTCACTTTTTCCTTGATCCAACACATGCGACGGATGACGGCCCGCATCTGACGTTGATTGACCTGCATCGCCTGGGTGAGCATCGGCTCTTGGCTTTGCGTTGGCGTTGGAAAGACCTGGGACAGCTCTTGTTCTCGACCTTCGGCGTCGAAGGGATTGACGATCGCGACCGACTGCGGTTCTGGCGGCATTATCGCCGAGCCTTGGGACTACGGTGCCCCGTCTGGCAAAGCAAGATGGTGCGTGCGAAGGCAGCACGGTATTTTTCCCATAACCGTTGATTATTACAAAGGATTGTCCATGCGACTGGCCTTGAATTATCAACGGGTTGATCCGACCAAAGGAGGGGCGGAAACCTACGTCGCCGACCTCTGCGGTGCCTTGGTCCACGCGGGCCATCAGGTGGACCTGTACGCCAACTATTGGCGCGAAGGCGTGTTGCCGCCCGAGGTCCGTTGTGTGCGAGTCGAGGCCAACGGATGGTCGAAAGCCCAGCGACTCTGGGACTTCGCCGTTCGCTCCGAGTCTCTCTTGCGGCAGACAACGTATGATTGCTCGGTCGGTTTGATCAATACCTGGTATCACGACGTTCTCATCCCCCAAGGAGGGGTTCACGCGGCGAGCTTGGAAGCCAATGCGCGGCGGTTCCCGCCGGGCGTTCGGCGACGGCTTTACCTCGCTGGCAAGGCGGTCAACCTGCCGAGGGCCTTGTTGTATCGACGAATCGAGGCGAAGCAATATGATCCCGCGAGACGGACACGAGTGGTGGCCGTCAGTGAGATGGTGCGCGGGCACCTGGAACGGTTCCACGGCGTCCCCAGAGATCGGATTCGCGTCATTCCCAACGCGATCGACGCCGGGCGGCTGGCGGTCGCTGATCCCGCCACCGTTCGGGCCGAGGTTCGGTTCCAGCTTGGTTTGACGCCGGATGATCTGACGGCCCTGTTCGTCGGCCACAACTTCCGGCTCAAAGGTTTGTGCCCTTTGCTCGACGCCCTGGCGCATCGCAAGGCACGCGCGCCGCAAGCTCGGCCGATCCATCTCCTCGTCTGCGGCGGTGGCAAGCTCGCCCCGTTTCGAACCCGGGTTGCCCGGTTGGGCCTGGCCGACACGGTCCATCTGATCGGGTTTGTTCCTGATATTCGTAGTTATTTTCATGCAAGTGATTTCTTTGTTTTACCAACTTATTATGATCCCTGTTCACTGGTTGTCTTTGAGGCCCTGGCTTGTGGGTTGCCTGTTGTCACGACGGCCTGCAACGGTGCTGGCGAGTTGATCACTGAGGGGCGCGAGGGGTTCGTCGTCGAGTCGCCTGAGGCGATGGTGCCCTTGGCCGACGCCTTCGATCGGTTGGCGATTGACTCTAACCGCCGGTTGATGTCGGAGCAGGCCGCGAGGCTCGGCCGGGCTCAGTCGTTTGGCCAGCATGTGACTCGCTTGATCTCGTTGTTTGAGGAAGTCGCGGAATCTTCGGGGCAGCGGGCATTGTTCGCAGTGGGCAGAAAGAGTGTGGGCAGTGGGCAGTGGGCAGAAAGAAAGTGGGCAGTGGGCAGTGGGCAGTGGGCAGTGGATGCCAAACGAACCCAACGACCCCGCCGAACGAACCCAACGACCCCGCCGAACGAACCCAACGACCCCGCCGAACGAACCCAACGACCCCGCCGAACGAACCCAACTGCCATTTTGGCAGTCGCATTTCTTGAGGAGAAAAACCAATGGTGTGCTTCACACGCCCTACAATTCTGATCTCGCCCCCGCGCCGAACGAACCCACCTGCCATTTTGGCAGTCTCGATCGCGTCACAGCCCCCTACCCACTTTCTTTCTGCCCACTGCCCACTGCCCACTGCCCACTGCCCACTTTCTTTCTGCCCACTGCCCACTGCCCACTGCCCACTGCCCACTGCCCACTGCCCACTCTCTTTCTGCCTACTGCCCACTTTCTTTCTATCCATGACCAAGGAGGGACGCCATGCGGGCCATCGTTCTGGCGGGAGGCAAGGGGACGAGGCTGAGGCCGTTCACGAACGTTTTTCCCAAGCCGTTGATGCCTTTGGGCGACGTTGAGCCGATGCCGATTCTGGAGGTCGTGCTCCGGCAGCTTGGCCGGCACGGGTTCCGCGATGTGACGATTATCACGGGCTACCTGACCGAGTTGATCGAGGCCTTTTGCGGCAACGGCCAGCGGTTCGGCACGCGGATCGAGTACTGTCGGGAATTGACCCCATTGGGCACGGCGGGCGGCCTGGCCCTGGTGGATCGGCCGAGAGCGCCGGCATTGGTGCTCAACGGCGACATTCTCACGACGCTCGACTTCGCGGCGATGTCTGCCTTCCATCGTGGCTGCAAGGCGTCGGCCACGATCGCCGCGTATCCTCGCGAGGTGCGCATTGACTTCGGGGTGCTGGAATTCGGTGACGACCCGAACGTGCTGGCCGGCTATCGTGAGAAGCCGGTCATCCCTTACCAGGTGAGCATGGGATTGTATATGCTTGACCCGATCGCCTGGGATTACCTGACCCACGGCGAGCCCCAGGGCATGCCCGATCTTCTGGAAGCCATGCGCGGCGATGGGCGGCCGGTCCACTGCTTCCGACAGGATTGCGAATGGCTCGACATCGGCCGGCACGACGACTACGCCGCCGCGAACGACCTGTTCGAGCGACACCGAGCGGCCTTTCTCGGCGATTCGGAACGGCCGAACCTCAAAATTGGATAAATGATTGCGGAAAGCAAAAATTTTAACCACAGATAAACTCGGATAAACATGGATTAAAAATACGGATTAGGAGTTACGCGGTTGATCATGATTTGCCTTTTGTAGGGTGGGTGAAATCCGTCGTCTTCGATTCCCGGATGGCGGGTTTCACCCGCCCTACAAGACCAACTGCGTAACTCATAACGGAATCATGGTTAATTTGTGTTCATCGGTGATTCGTTCTTTTTTCTTGATCCTATTGAAGTGATTCCATGACTTCGACTCTGCTCGCCGCCGTATCGATTGCCGCGTCGTACCTGATCGGCTCAGTGCCGTTTGCTTACCTGACGGTGTACTGGGCCAGGGGGATTGACATCCGCACCGTGGGTTCGGGCAATGTCGGGGCGACGAACGTCGGCAGGGTCCTGGGGTTCCGCTACTTCGTGTTCGTGTTCGTGCTTGACGTGCTCAAGGGGCTCTTGCCGACGTACTGGTTGCCCCAACTGGTCGCGGAAGCCAGTGGCGCGGCGGTTCCCGACCTGAGAGTGTTGGTCGCTCTGGCCACGATCCTCGGACACAATTTCCCGGCCTTCTTGCGGTTTCGAGGGGGGAAGGGGGTGGCGACGAGCCTCGGGGCCTTGCTGGCCTTAGACGCGACGACGAGCCTCTTGATGGCCGGGTCGTTCGTGGTCTTCTTCGTGGTTACGAAGATCGTGTCAATCTCCTCGGTCTCGGCGGCCCTGGTCTTCGTTCTGGTCCACTTTTATCGGGTCGATCACCCCTGGCAGCGCGATCAAGTCGCGATGAGCCTGCTCACGATCGGCCTCTTGGGGATGCTGATCGTGCGCCATCGCAAGAACTTCGCAAGGATCGCGGCGGGCACCGAGCCGAAGGTTTCGTTTCGGAAGCGGCGACCCGCTCCGCCTGGCCGGGCGACTCCTTTAGTGGTGGCGGCACTGGCCCTGATGAGCGTTGTGGGCGGCTTGTTCGCGGCTAACGCGAGCCGAACCTTGGAAGTCCCGCTCGGTGTCGGGCCGTTCCGCCTGGTCGAGGTCGCCCGCGCCTCCACGAACCATCAGCGGGCCGAGCGCTTGACCTTCGCCGACAACGGGCGACTTCTTGCCGTGACCTGCCCGCGCTATAACCGCGTGGTCCTCTACCGGGTCGCCGAGGGGCAAACGCTCGAATTGCTCCACGACCTGGAACTGAAGGCGAAGCCGGTCGCGCTCTGGGCGACCAAGGATCGTTTGTATATCCTTCAGCGCCCGAGCGGCGATGCCAGGCACGTCGAGGAAGCCTACTGGGAGACGTTTGACTTCCAAGGGGGACCCGTCGGCGAACGGTTCCGGGTGGGATTCGACCCCGATGATCTGGTCATCACGCGCGATGAACGGCATGCGCTGGTCTTGACCTCGGGCTACGCCGAAGGGGAAACGAACCGCCCCGCGCCGGCCCTTGCGGTGGTCGATCTGACGTCCAAAATTCCAAAGACCCTGGCCCGCTTGAATTTCGAAAGGGCCGGAGACGACCCGGAACGGATCACGCTTTCGACCAATGAGACCCACGCGGCGGTCAAGCTCTGGGGGTCGAATCAGGTTGTCGGAATCAGCCTCGCCGATTGGACCAATCCGGTCGTCACGGGGCGGTTGCCCTTGCCGACGCTGGACCGGCCTTATCGTTCCCAAACCGACCAGGATTCGATCATGATGCCGGTCGCGTCCGACCGGGAATTGGTCCGCGTTCACCTGGACTGGTCGCTCGCGGACAACCCGTCTTTGACCTTCGCGGGGTCTTGCGAGATTTCCACCATGCCGGACCAATCAGCCCTGGAAGTCCACGGCCGGAACCCGGATCATCCCCTGGGCCGCTTGCCCTTGCTCGGCGCAGGGAACCTCGGCGGCGTCAGGCCGATGGGCCTGGCCTATGACGCTGGTCGGCAACTCCTGGCGGTCGCGACCCGATCCGGGGGCGTCCACCTCGTCGCAATCCGCCGCCTGGATGAGTCGGGCCGGTAGAGTAGGTGGTCCTCTCGACAAAAATTATTTATATTCTCATGTTTCGTGAATATTTGGCGTACCGTCTTCCCCGGGCGGTTCGTGCAGCTTCAAGTTCTGGTGGAAGGTTTCGCCGGATGAGAGCCCGGGGTCCGGCAAGCCGGTGATTGGATACGTGTCATTCATCGCGAACCCGGCATTCGCGGGCCTTGGGTTTGCGGGCGGCGCGATGGTCGGGACTGGTTCGACGGACGGATTGACGATTATTGGCGAGTTCAGGACGGGACGTGGTTCGGTCGGTTCGACGTTGACCGGCTCGGGCATGACGGTTGGTTCAGGCGAGGGCGGATTGAGGACGGGGGCGGGCTCGACGATCTGGGGCGGGTTCTTGGCGGCGCGATTGGGTTTGGCGGGCTGAGCGAGTTTGATCAGTTGATTCATCGTCCGGAACATCATCCGCTCGCCGGAGGCTCGATCGCGCTGCCAACGGCTGTCATGGATCGAATGAATGACGGGTCGGCGCTGGTTCTTGAGCGACCGGATCAGGGATTCGACGCTCAGGAACATCAGGATCGAGGCCGGCGCCAGGTCGGCGCGAATGACGTTCATAACGGTGTGAAAGGCCTCTTCAGGCGCATCGAAGAGGTCGCGGCCAGGGCCGAAGCTGCGAGACAGTTCGGCGAAATTGGTCATGGACTGGGACATTGGAATTTCAGGTCCACATTCGACGTGTAGGGCCGTTGCGCAGTTCGACATCGGGACCGCGCTGGATTTACCCTACATTGTCGAGGTGGGTCGGTCTGGGCTATCACAAAAAGGTCAAGAAATGGTCAGAAGGGCACAAGAGGATTGCAAAGTCCAGATTCCAGATTCCAGATGTAGGGCGGCCGTCTCGGCCGCGTCTTCTATGTAGATCGGCCGTCCCGGCCGCATCTTCCATGTAGATCGGCCGTCTCGGTCGCGTCTTCCATGTAGGGCGGCCGTC
>JBDTIR010000297.1:0-4073 GCA_039936275.1 Isosphaeraceae bacterium
GCGTTCATTGAACGTTCATGGAGCGTTCATTGAGCGTTTATTAGGGTCGGGTGGCTGGGGCGCGGAATCCAAACTCCAGAATCGAGAGCGACACCCGGAAACGGAGACCGGATCGAGGTTCGGAGAGATTTTCTCAAGTTTCTCCAATGGCTCGGGAACATCCGGCCTTGCGAGATCCCTTTATCTGGGGTACAAGCCCTCGCACCGGTTGCCTGTGAGCTGATTGAGGGGATTCGCGACCTCCACGGATGGAGTCGCCCTTTGGGAAGCATTCAGGAACTCTGGTACACGTCGCGTTCAGCGGGTTTCTTTCCCGTTGACGTCCCATTCGGGATCTGGCCTGTCTGTCCTGGCCGCCCCTTGGCCCCTTGGCTGGGGCCCGTCGGGTGACCCCCTCGGGACTCGATTGCTCATGACACTCGGCAGACTGGAGAACCCAATGATGCCAGGGAAGGCACCGGCGGGATCGACTTTCCGGCACACAACGGCCATGGCACTGATCCTGGTGCTGCTTGCCCTTGTCGCCCGAGCCAACGCGGCTATTGAGCCGGTCGGCAACGTCGTTGAGGTCCGGTTCGAGGGGAACACCTCGATCAAGACCGACGACCTGCGCGCCAAGATCAAGACCAGGGCTAACCGCCCGGTCGATCGCGAGCAGATCGAGAAGGACCGCCAAATCTTGCAGGACACCAAGTGGTTCACCGACGTCGAGGCTTACCTTGACGAAGACCCGAACCGCAAGGGGTTCATCGTCATCTTCCGCCTCAGGGAAATGCCCGTCCTGCGTGAGGTCCAGTTTCTCGGCCGCAAGGCGATCCGGCTCAAAGACCTGGAAGAGAGCACCGGCCTCAAGGTTGGCGCTCGCGCCGATCACCTCAAGAACATGCTCTCGGTCAATCAGATCACCCGGCTCTACCATGAGAAAGGGTACGAATACGCCCAGGTCCACCTCAAGGAAGGGGGCAAGGCGGGCGACAACCGGGTCATCATCCAGATCTACGAAGGACCCAAGTGCCAGTTACATAGCGTGTCGTTCAAGGGGAACGAGTTCGTCTCCGACGGCGTGCTCAAGACCAAGATCGCCTGTAAGGTGCCGCTGGCGTTCGGCCTCGGCGGCCGTTACGGGGCCGACGAGGTCGAGGAAGACGCCCGCAAACTCCGCGAGTATTACCAGTCGCAAGGCTTCTTCGAGGTCGAGGTTCAGCCGGTCAAGCGCACAGGCTCAACCATCGGCAACATCGACCTGGAGTTTGTCGTCTGGGAAGGCCCTCAGTACAAGGTCCGCAACATCGTCTTCGAGGGCAACGAGAAGATCACCACGGCCACGCTCAAAGCGGGCCTGGTCATGCACTCAGGGGCCTCATACAGCGACAATCTGCGCGACGCCGACCGCAAGAACCTGGAGACCAAGTACGGCACGCTCGGCTGCATTGACATCGAGATCGCCCCGGAATGGAAGGTCGTCGAAGGCAAGCCAGGGGTGGTGGATCTGGTCTATCAGATCAAGGAAGGGGAACCCTACGTCCTTGGCCACCTCTACGTCAAAGGCAACAGCCGGACTCGCAGCAAGGTGCTCTGGCGCGAGGCGACCCAGGCGGGCCTGGTCCCCGGCGAGCCAATCGACGCCAACCGGATCAAGGCTTACGAGAAACGGATCGGCAACCTCCGCTACTTCAACACCGACCCGCAGGCGGGCAAGCAGCTTGAGGTGAAGCTCGTCAACCGCAGGCCAGCCACGCAACCCTATGTTGACTCGTCCAATGAGTTGAACCTGGACGAAGTGATCCGAACTCGCATGCAAGGCCCCGATCTTGAAGCCCTGCCGCAGATGGACGAACCCCCTTCGGCCCCAACGGCCGACGGTCCGGACTTCGTCCCGTTCGGTGCCTCGTCGATCTTCAACCCTCCTGCCGATGCGGTACTCCCCCCTTTGGCCGCTCCGGTCGCCCCCGCGCCGGCTCCCGGAACATTGCCTCAGAACGCGAACCGAGACGTGCCGACCCCACCCTTGGGCGCTGGTGAGCCGCCGGGGTTTCCCAGTCTGCCGGGCAGCAACATGAACGACGTTGGTCCCGACCGGCAGGAGGCGTTTCCGAACCGCTCTTATGCCGATATCGTGACCTCGGTTAGTGAAGGCCCAACCGGCCGGTTCATGTTTGGCGTCGGTGCCAGCAGCTTCCAGGGGCTCAGCGGCAACTTCGTCTTGCACGAGAGCAACTTCGACCTCTTCAACGTCCCGCGCTCGTTTCGCGAGCTGTTCAGCGGCCAGGCGTTCCGGGGGGCCGGGCAAGAGTTCCGGGTGGACCTTCAGCCGGGCACCTTGATTAACCGGGCGATGATCAGCTTTCGCGACCCGTACCTGTTCGACCTTCCGATCGGTCTCGGTATTTCCGGTTATACATTCTCACGTGTCTACTCAGACTGGACCGAAGGGCGCACCGGCGGCCGGTTCTCGCTGGGCAGGCAGTTCGGCACGTCGATTTACGCTGACGTCGCCGCCAGGGTCGAGGACGTCAACTTCCACGGCTTTCGGATTCCCGCCCCGGCCGACTTCCTGGCCGCCGACGGTCATACGCTCTTGACTACTTTGCGGCCGAGTATCCGCTACGACAACCGTAACGATCCGTTCTCGCCCAACAAGGGGCAGTATATTGAGGCGGCGTTTGAGCAAGGGTGGGGCACCTTCACCTTTCCCAAGTTCACCGTCGAAGGGCGGCAGTACGTCAAAACCGGCAGTCGGCCTGACGGCAGCGGCGTCCGGTTTATCACCTTGCGCGGGTTTTACGGCGTGACCGGCCGCGACACGCCGGTTTACGAGCGGTTCTTCGCGGGCGACTTTCGTAGCTTCCGAGGCTTCGCCTATCGCGGGATCGGTTCACACGTCTTAGGGGTCAACGTTGGCGGCCTGATGGAAGCGGTCGGATCGGTCGAATACCAGTTCCCCTGGCTGGCCAGCGACAAGCTTCAACAGGTCTTCTTTTGTGATTTTGGTACGATTGAGAGCGATTACACGTTCAACACCTTTCGCGCCTCGGTCGGCACCGGCCTGCGAGTCTATCTGCCTAAGCAGATGTTCGGCCCCTTGCCGTTGGCCTTCGACCTGGCCTACCCGGTCGTGAAGGAGCCCGGCGACCACACCCGGTACTTCCACTTCTTCATCGGCACGATGTTCTGAGCGAGGTCCAGGCGCGAGCGTCTCACCAACAAGCCCCTCGCTCTTGGTTGGTGAGGGCGGGTTGAGAGTTCTTGACTACGCTTCAATAGTGGATCAAGCTGAGCACCTCGAACGGCTCCAGCCGGTCACGCCCCTTGAGAACGCCGATTTCGAGGACGAAGGCGCAGGCGACGACCTTAGCCCCGGTCTGCTGGACCAGATCGCAGCAGGCGCGCATGGTGCCACCGGTGGCCAGAACGTCGTCGAGCAAGAGGATCGAGCGGCCCGATTCCAGGGCGTCGCTGTGGACTTCCAGGCGATCGGTGCCGTACTCGAGCGCATAATCCAGGGACACGGTGGCGTAAGGGAGCTTGCCAGGCTTGCGGATCGGCACGAACCCAACGCCGAGCTCAAGCGCCAAAGGGGCCCCGAAGATGAAGCCCCGGGCCTCGGCCGCCGCGACCGCGTCGATCTGACGCCCGGCGAACGGCTCGGCCAGCCTCCGGATGACCTCGCGGAAGGCCGGCGCGTTGCCCAAGAGCGGAGTGATGTCCTTGAACAACACGCCAGGCTTGGGGAAATCCGGAATGTCGCGGATGTAATCACGTGGGTCAATCAGCGCGGCGGAGTTTTGCATCAAAATGCCTTGAATTAATCATGCTGTCCAGATGGAAGACGAGGGACGATCTGATGAGAGTCTAGCGTATTCCGGGCCAGACAATCCGCATTTCGTCGAAGAGTTCTTCGCAAAGGGTCGCGGTGCGCACCGAGACGAGAGCGAGATTATGGAACATCTCGGCTCCCATTTCGGGAATCGTTGCGCGGAATGGACTTCCAAAACCTAGCACTCAGGGGGCGAAGGATTCCAGGTCAGCGGCGGAGGCGGGCAGGGCCAGGGTGGGGGCGGCCATGCCGGGCA
>JBDTIR010000298.1:0-4005 GCA_039936275.1 Isosphaeraceae bacterium
CGACATCAAGCCGGAAAACATCATCATCAACAAAGTCGGGGAAACCAGGGTCATTGATTACGCCTTGGCCCTCAAGATTCCGACCGGCCTGAGCAAGATATTCGCTGGCAAACCCCCTCGCCAAGGGACGTATAGCTATCTGTCCCCCGAGGCAATCCTGCGCATGCCGTCATCCCCCGTGGCTGACATCTATAGCTTCGGGATCACCTGCTACGAATTGGCCTGCGGACGCCAGCCGTTCCGGGCCAATTCTCCCAACGAGCTGCTTCAGAAGCACCTGTCGGCCCATCCCAGCGCGCCGACTTCTTATAACAGTGAAATTACCACGGCCTATTCCGATCTTGTGTTGTCAATGATCAACAAGCGCCCCAAGGACCGCCCCCAGAGCCTTCGTGAATTCCTGAGCGCATTCAACAAGATTCGGATCTACAAAGACGATCCAGACCCGATGGCGAACCGCTACGGCGGTTGAGCGTCATCCAGAATCTGGTTCACTGTTTTGGAAACGTCCTGTATTGCAACGAAGAAGGACCGCCCCACGATGGCCAACGGCCCGAACGAATATCGCCTTCCTTTCGAGACACCCATCTTCGACATGGAGGCGCGCCTGGCCGAGCTCGAGACCCAGCTTGCCAGAACCAAGGCGGGGACCGACCCGGCCGCCGCCGCCAGCCTGTCCGAGTTGGTCCGCCGCATCCGCCGCGAACTCGCCGCCCTGAAACGTACGGTCTACACCCACCTCGACCCCTGGCAGACCGTGCTCGTCTCCAGGCACCCCAGACGTCCCCAGAGTCGCGATTACCTGGAACTGGTCTTTGACCGCTTCGTCGAACTCCACGGCGACCGCGCCATCGGCGACGACCAGGCCCTCGTCACCGGCTTTGCGCATCTGGGCGACCGCAAGGTCATGTTCATCGGCCACCAGAAAGGGAAAAACCTGGCCGAACGCAAAGCGTGCAACTTTGGCTGCGCCCACCCGGAAGGCTACCGCAAGGCCCTGCTCAAGATGCGCATGGCGGCCAAGTTCGGCCTGCCGATCATCTGCCTGATCGACACCCCGGGCGCCTATCCAGGCATCGGCGCCGAGGAACGAGGCCAGGCGGCGATCATCGCCGAGAACCTGATGGTGATGAGCCAGATTAACACGCCCATCGTCTGCGTCGTCATCAGCGAAGGAGGCTCCGGCGGCGCGCTTGGGATCGGCATCGGTGACAAGGTCGGCATGCTCGAACACGCCTACTATTCCGTCATCAGTCCCGAAGGCTGCGCCACGATCTTGTGGAAAGGGGCCGAGCACGCCCCCAGGGCGGCCGAGGCCCTCAAGATGACCAGCCGAGACCTGCTCCGCATGGGCATTATCGACGAGATCGTTCCCGAACCCCTCGGCGGCGCTCATCGCGACCACCGAGAAGCCGCGGCCAACCTGAAATCGTTCCTGCTCCGTTCCCTCCGCGAAATCGAGGAACCTCCCCGGTCGACCCTCCTCCAGCGGCGCTATGACAAGTTCCGATGCATCGGCGTCTTCGAGGAAGGCCTCCTTCCCACCAACGGTTCGGCCATCCAGCCTGACTCACAGGACTCCTGAACAAAACCCACAAGACGCTCACTTGGCGTAGTGCCGAGCCACCTTCCGAATAGCCGAAGCCACGCTTCGCATGTAGGTCTCACTCATGGCCTCGTTGATCACCACACGGACGCTCGTTGCGAGAATGGCCTTGGCCTCTGGGCAAGAGACCTTCGTATAGTCCATTGAGGTGAGCCCTTGCTCCTTCAAAGGCCAGCGACCCGCGAAGAACCCGTGCTCCTGGAAGACAGGATTTTCGTACAGAGGCACCGGAATGTATCCTGCCGAGGCTGGCACGCCCTCGGCGACGAGGGCCTTGACGAACTCGGCCCGGTCACATCGCAGAACCTCGGGTCGGATCCGCAACATGGAGAACCAATACGTGCAGCGGTCATCCGGTCGGACCTGATGTGGCACGATGCCCGGAACGTCCGCAATCTGCTCGTTGAGGAGGTTTCCGAGCCTGGCTCGCTTCGAGGCAATACCCTCCAGGCGGCCAAGCTGGGCCGCGGCCACCGCAGCCTGGGGCTCGCTCATCCGATAGTTCGTGGCGAACGTCGAGAACAGGCCGCTCTTGCCCAAGCGGTCGAACCCCTTGTCCCCGTACCGCTGAAGCCTCGGGCCGAACCCATCGTGGTTCGAGGCCACGATCCCGCCGTCGCCACAGGTGACGTGCTTGGAGTTCTGAAATGAGAAGCAGGCGATCTGGCCCACTTGACCGACTGCCTCACCGCGATAATGGGCCCCCCAGGCTTGGGCGCAGTCCTCGATCAGCACCAGGCCGTGACGGTCCGCCAGGGTTTTGAGGGCCTTCATATCACAGGGGTTCCCGGCAAGGTGAACGGCGATGATCGCCTTGGTCCTGGGCGTGATCCGACGCTCCACGTCCTCGGGAGAAAGGTTGTACGTATCCGGCACCAGATCGGCAAAGACCGGGACGGCCTGTTGGTAAAGAACTCCGATGACTGTACCGATGTCCGTGACCGGACTCGTGATGACCTCATCGCCAGGCGCGATCCCAGCCGCTGCCACCGCGATATGCAAGGCCGCAGTCCCAGACGAGCAGGACATGACGTACGGGAGCGGGCAGAGTTCACGGAACCGTGCGATCAGGAGCGTTGTTTGAGGGCCCTTCCAGTAGAAGAGTGAGTCCTGACCGAGCATCTCTTCCAACTGCTCACGTTCCGGTTTGCCCCAGCGCGCATGGTGGGGGGCCTTCTCCCGCACTGTCCTCGGACCGCCGTCAAGGGCCAGTCTCTCGGCGGCCTCCGACTTGTCCTTCGGCTCTTCTCCGTGAAGAGCGCCGGCGCCGAGGAGACCTGTCGACGCGACCAGAAAGGAGCGTCGTGACCGAACGGGTTTGGGTCGCATGGTGATCCTCCAGGGTTCGGGTAATGCATCTTCAGGATTGTTTCGTGAACAAGAGTGGCACGTCTTTCTTCCGACACGCCCGAAGCTGCGACTCGGACAAGCCGGATTCTTTGAAGCATCAGCCATGCCACCTCGGAATACAAGGCCGGGTACAAAACCGACCGGTTCTTCAAAGCGAAAGAACCGACGGCGGTGGATCGACAGCCGCCCTCAGCGGTCCTCCCAGTTTTACAAAAGATCGACCCTGCCGAGCGATCGGTCTCCCTTGACCGATCCCGCTCTCTCTGCTAGAACCCCGCTCAACCCAGAGAAAGCGACGATCCCCCCTACCATCTGCCCGGAAGGACCCAGGCCCATGGCGCGCAGGAAGGTCGCGTACCTGACGCCGCTCTACTTCGACGAGGCCTCGTGCCTCGGCGGTGGCGAGCGCTACCCGCTCAACCTGGCGCGCGGCGTCGTGGCCAGCTCCCGGGGCCGTTACGCCGTCGACTTGATCTCGTTCGGCGATGCACCTCGGCAGTTGCCCCTCGCCCCGGGGATCACGCTCCGCGTCCTGCCTGTGGCCCACAAGCCGGCCAACGCGGTCGACGTCGTCTCCTGGGATCTTCCCCGGGCGCTCGCCGATGCAGACCTTGTTCACATCCACCAGGCATATACCCGTTGCTCCGAAGTGGGCCTGCTGATCGCCAAGCAGCAGCGCAAGCCCGTCTGTATCACCGATCACGGCGGCTTCTCCAGCCCCCTGGGCCTGGAAATCGGCAGCCTCGACCTCGCCGACCGGATCATCGCCTACTCCGACTTCGGCGCCTCGCTCTATCCCAAGACGCGCACACCAATCACCGTTATTAAAGGTGGTGTTGACGCCGACCTGTTCACACCTCCTCCTGAACCACAATCGCGCGACCGCGTCCTGTTCGTCGGCCGCTTGCTACCGCACAAGGGAATCGACCGCCTGATTGACGCCTTGCCGCGCGACCTGCCCCTGACTGTTTGCGGCCGCCCCTATCGTGACGACTATTTCCGCCATTTGGTCGCGATTTCTTCCGGTAAACAGGTCGAATTCGTCACCG
>JBDTIR010000299.1:0-7299 GCA_039936275.1 Isosphaeraceae bacterium
GGGCCAGGAGATACTTGGTACTACCTCTAAGGTTTACCACAAGCTCAGAGCCCCTGCGGCTCGTCGGCTCGACCTCCCCCTCTCATAGTTTCAACTGCCATTTTGGCAGTCTGGTAGGTCGGGTGAAGCCTGCCGGAATTCTTGGGAAGAACGAAGATTGGCGGGCTTCACTCGCCCTACAAAGCCACTGAGCCGAACGAAGCCACCTGCCATTTTGGCAGTCATCCGGGGGGAGGCAGTGGGCGGCCTGCATCTGGGCGCCCGGGTTCGCATAGGTTGAGCCCGCCGGTCCTCGGTGACCCCGGTTCGCGAGCCATTTACGGTGAATTCCTCGCATCCCCTTTCTTGCAATCCGCACTTGGAGCAAGGTCTTTGACTCGGGAGGGAACGGGGGAGTATAGTAGTTGAGTCCGGGGAACCCCGTATCGTCGATGGTCCGTTGAGACCCGCGCTTCGCCCTTGGCCCCGCGGCCCCATTGACCGCCCCCCGGCGTGGAGACCCGTCAACCATGTCGCGCGCCACGTCACCGTTGCTTCTCTACGCGATGCTGGCCACGGGCATTGCCCTGGGGCTGGCCCTGGACCGGGTGAGTCCGAGGCTTTCCGCACAATCAACCGCTTTACCTGGAGCTACGGAGCCTCCGCCAACGACGGTCGAGCCGGTGGGACCGCGTTCGGAGAAGGAACACGGCGAGGACGCGGTTTATCGCAAGCTCGCCACTCAGTATGAGCAGTTCGAGCATGTCAACCGAACGTTCGAACTGGTCTCCAAGGTCGTCTCGCCCGCCGTGGTGCATATCGTGGCCCGCAAGACCGGCAGACGAGACAACGGCCGCGCCTTCCTCTATGAAGAGACCGGCTCGGGGGTCATCGTCCGCGCGGAGAAGGACCGGGCGATCTATGTCCTGACCAACAACCATGTTGTTGAAGGGGCCCTGGCCCGAGACATCCAGATCGCGCTTCAGGACGGCCGGGTCTTGCACCCCGAACGCACTCACGCCGACCCTTCGACCGACGTCGCCGTGCTCAAGCTGGACCGCGACGACCTGCCCGCCGCTCGCCTCGGTGACAGCGACGACGCCCGGGTCGGCACCTGGGTCCTGGCCCTGGGCAGCCCCTTCGGCTTGACCCAGTCGGTCACTCAAGGAATCATCAGCGCCCGGATGCGTCATGAAGACGAGCTCGCCGATAACGGCAACATCAATCAGGAATATCTCCAGACCGACGCCGCGATCAACCCGGGCAACTCCGGCGGCCCCTTGATCAACCTCAAAGGGGAGGTCATCGGCATCAACACGGCCATCGCCTCCAACGGCGGCGGCAGTGAAGGCGTCGGCTTCAGCATCCCCATCAATCTGGCCCGCTGGGCCATGGATCAGCTCGTCGCCAACGGCAAGGTGATTCGAGGCGCGATGGGCGTTCACCTTGATGCCCTCGAACTCCAGGCCGCGCTCGACGCCGGGCTCGACCGCCCCCGAGGCGCGGTCATCGCCTCGGTGCTCAGGGGCTCACCCGCCGATCAAGCGGGATTGTTCCCCGGAGACATCATCATTCATTACAATCACGCAGATGTCCTTGATGCCAATCAACTTATCAATCTGATCGCCAAGACGAGGATCGGTGATTTCGCCGAGATTGACGTGCTTCGGGGTGGACATCCCGTGGTCACGAAGGTGGAGATCATCGATCGCGAGCTTGTGATGGCTAAGGAGCCGACCGAGCCCGTCCCGGCGCGAGGCACCGGCCCGCTCCGCAGAGCGCCCAGGCCGTCGCCTTATGGAGATGGTCCGGCCGCGGCCCTGGGTCTAGACCTGGTCACGCTCGATGCGTTGTCGGCTCGCAGGCTTGGGCTGCCCGAAACGCTTCGAGGGGTCGCCGTGGCTCGGGTGGAACCCGGCA
Source organism: Isosphaeraceae bacterium (assembly GCA_039936275.1). Lineage (GTDB taxonomy): Bacteria > Planctomycetota > Planctomycetia > Isosphaerales > Isosphaeraceae > JBDTIR01. The sequence continues at coordinate 1,900 of JBDTIR010000299.1, forward strand.
GCCCATTGGCGACAGCCGTGCAACCGCTCGACGTGATCGGTTCCGTCGGCGGCCGGTTGGTCACCACCGCCGAGGAGGCCGTCCGCGCCCTCAGCCGCCGCGAGTCCCGAGGCTCAGTGGAACTCGGTTTACAACGGCCGATCGGTGGCCGCCTGAAGCCCTTGACCGTGCGCGTGCCCTGATGGACCCCTTATGCGAAGCCCTGGCCATCCTGGAGACAGGGCGCGGCCTCTCGGTCGAACAGACCCACGACGCCGTCGAGACCATCATGGCAGGCTCGGCGACTGACGCGGTCATCGCCGCCTTCTTGACCGCCTTGCATCACAAAGGAGAGACCGCCGAGGAACTGGCCGGGGCCGTCCGGGCCGTCCGAGCCAGGATGACCCCCCTAGCCGGCGACTTCCCCCCGGTTCTTGACACCTGCGGCACGGGCGGCGACGGAGCCAACACGGTCAACGTCTCGACGGCCACGGCCCTGGTCTCGGCCGCCAGCGGCGCACCCGTGGCCAAGCACGGCAACCGCTCGGCCTCGGGCAACTCCGGGAGTTCCGAAGTCCTGACCGCCCTTGGGATCTCGATCGAAGCCGATCCGGACACCTTGACGCGATGCCTGATCGACCTGAGAATCACGTTCCTGTTCGCCCCAAGGTTCCATCCTGCCCTGCGGTTCGCGGCCCGGGCGCGTCGGCAATTACCGTTTCGGACCCTGTTCAACCTCGTCGGTCCTCTGGCCAACCCCGCCAGGCCCGCGTACCAGCTTGTGGGCGTCCCCGGTGAACGGCTCGCCGCGCTCATGGCCAAGACCCTGGCCGACCTGGGGACGACCAGGGCCGCCGTCGTGACCGGTTCGGACGGACTCGACGAGGTCACGCTCGCCGGCCCGACCCGCGTACTCTGGGTCGAACATGGCGAGATCCAGGCCCGGACCTGGACGCCCGACGACTTCGGTCTCCCTCTGGTCGAGGCCGCCGAGCTTCGCGTCTCCGGGCCTGCCGAGAGTGCCGACCGCTTGCGCAAGGTCTTCGCCGGCAAGGCCGACCCGGCCCGAGCGGTGGTCCTGGCCAATACCGCCGCCGCCCTGCTGGTCGCCGGTCGGGTCTCGACGCTTCGCGACGGGGTCGCATGCGCAGCCGACGCGATTGACTCAGGGGCGTCGGCCGCGTTGCTCGACCGCTGGAGAGACCTTAGCCCGGCGTCTGGTTGAACCGATCCGGCCAGAGTTCTTCATAGACCTGATAGCCGCCAGAGGTCATGCCGAGGGCCTGATACGTCCGCTGGGCCCGGGCGTTCTCAAGCTCGACGTAAAGCCGCAGGCCGATCACGTCGGGTTCCGCCCTGGCCGAGGCGCGAACATGGCTATAGAGGGCGCGAAAGACCCCTTGACCGCGATGGTCGGGCGCGACATAGACGCTCTGGAGCCACCAGAGCCAGCCGCCGCGCCAGTCGCTCCATTCCCTGGTGATCGCCGTCTGGCCGACGACGCGCCCCGCCTCCTCGGCCACCCAGTATCGCAGCCGACCGGGATCGACCAGGCCGAATTCGACCCCCCTGGTCAGCACCTTGGGATCAAGCCGCTTGTGCTCGGTCTCCCAGGCAAGCTGAAGGTTGAACGAGACGATCGTGGCAAGGTCGTCGGCCCGGGCGTCGCGGATGGTCAATGTCATCGGACGCGGTCGCTCCGACGATCCCGGGCGCGTCGACTCGCTTCCTGAAGCAGGCTCTTCTCCTCGTCGGTCAGGCCGTCTCGGCTCCCTTGGCGGGCGATCTTGGCCAGGACCTCGTCAACGCGGGCCTCGAACTGTTCCTCAGTGCCCAGGGCGACGATTGGTGACGAGCGCGAAGGGGCGGAGGGCGTTACCGACTTGGCCACAGGAGCCGGCGAGGGCAGATCGACGTCCCGATCGTATATGTCCTGCGGGACAATCCTGAGCTTTGGCCCTTTACGGCGTGGTTTGAAGTTCACAAGGTGCGTGATCCGGATGCCGGAGGTCTTATAGACATAGCCGAACGCTGCGCCCCCAAGGTGCGCCGCAAACGCCGTGCCAGCGGCTGCGGCTCCGTGAAACTGCTGCATCAGGAAGAAGAATTGGCAACCGAGGTAGACGATCAGCAGGAGCCACATCTCGACCGGCAGGACGAAGAACAAGAGCAGCTCGCGGCGGGGGTTATAGAGCGTGTAGACCACGACCACCGCCATGACCGCCCCGGAGGCCCCGAGCATCGGAACGTCATTTGGACCAGTGCCCGCCAGGTCGAGCACGGCCCAGCAGAGGGTGCTCACGGCCCCGGCCACCAGGTAGAAGCCGACAAACTCCCGGCTGCCGTAGATCGACTCGACCTCGCGCCCCACGAACCAGAGGATGAGCATGTTCCAGAGGATGTGGAACGGGCTCGCGGGGTCGTGCAGGAACGTCGCGGTGATGAGTTGCCAGACGTGGAACTCGCGAAGGATCTGGTCGCTATGAGCGGCGAACAACTTGGTCAGACCGGTATCGGAGAAGACCACTTGGGCGAGGTAGACGCCCACGTTGATCAGCACCAGCGCCTTGCACGCCGGCGTCGCGCCAGAGAGCCAGCCGGAACCGCGCGTCTCGTCGCGGTAATACTCGCGGTCATAGATACCCATGATGGCTCCGGCGGACAGGCGGCACCCGCGAGCCCTTTTCGCGGCGGTTCGAGAGGGGCGTGGACCCATCCATCTTCGACCGTTCCACCGGGTCTTGTCAACAGGGCGTGCCGAGGTGAAACAAAATGGGACGGTCCGCAAACCTTTGACCACGTCAGTCCGCCAGGAGCGACTCCAACGCTTCCCGGCGGGTCGCATAGATCGGCCAGACGACGTCGAGCGAGGTAATCCGGAGCAAGTCTCGGATTCGGGGCGAGACGCCCGACAGCGCCATCATTCCCCCTTTATCCATCACCAGCTTCCAGCACCGAATCAAGAGCGCCAGGAAGGTCGAGCCGAAGGCGTCGATCTTGCTCAGATCAACCAGGATCAAGGGCAACTCCAGGTCCCTGAGCGGGTCCAGCAAGAGGGCTGAGGCCCCTTCGATCAACGACGGCTCCATCCGCTCCAGGCCCAGGCCGGCCTCAATGATCGTAACCTCTCCATGCCGTTCGATCTGGAAGGCGTCATGGCGTGAACCGGTCGAGGCGCTGCTCATGAGTGGGTCCATCCCGAGGTGGCGTTCGCAACCGCCCCGGTTGATCTGGAGGAGCCGGGGCGCGGCGACGTAAATCCCAGGATAGAGGGACCAGGCCGTTAACGGCAAGGGGAATCCGGGTTCATGCGCCGGACGGACCCCGGCTCAGGCCGACGGGCGACAGTCCGAGAAGGCGCGAACGACCTCGAACAGGTCGGGGCTTACCATCAACTGATCGTCCTCGAAATCACGCAGCCAGACGTAGTTATCGCGATACGCCTGAGCGAGCAAGGGGTACAGATCAACCAGGCGGATCGGCACGTTCGGAGCGTCCGCGTCGAAGTTCTGAATCTCGTCATCGGGCTGGGGAAAGACGCGCAGTCGAGCTGTGGCCATTGGATCTCCTCCTCCGTGCATCCGGAACCCGACCAACCCTTTGACCCGCGCTTCGGGCCGTCTTGGGGGGTCGGGAAACTCTCGGGGCGGCCTCACATAAGCGCGACGCCAATCGTCGACGCGATCGAGCCCAAAGCCCGACTGTGAAGGGTTCGCTCCGCCTTTCTCTGAGGATCGGCCGACGACGCCCCTCGACATCAGCCATTTCCGGCATCATCCGGAAGAACGCGATGAGCCATGCAATCCTCCCCCAACCGCACCCGTTGCCCGACCTTCGGTCAATCCCAATCCGGTCCAATCCGACACCCGAGTGGCGTGACCTCCTCCGCCGCTTTACAATGAACCTCCACCCCGACCGCGTGCGTTTGTTTGGTCTTGGCCAACCGCTCGACCGGCCGATTACCGGAGCCCGACGTTCATGGACCTGCCCCGCCTGCACGGCATCATTCCCCCGTTGCCCACCCCCTTGCTCGCCGACGAAACCCTCGACGCCCCGGCCCTGACCCGCCTGATTGACTTCCAGATCCGGGCCGGCGTGCATGGTCTCTGGGCCCTGGGCACCACCGCCCGGTTCGACCTCCTGCCCGACGACCAACAGCGCTCGGTCGCCGAAACGGTCGTCGATGCCGCCAAAGGCCGGATCCCTTTGGTCCTGAACGTCTCCGACATGGGCACCCGCCGCACCTTGGTCCGCGCCCGGATGTTCGACGACCTGCCCTACAACTACTACGCCGCCCTGCCCCCCTGGTATCAGCCGATGACCCCCGCCGAGGTGGCTGATTACTTCCTCGCCCTGGCCGACGACTTGAGCCGCCCCCTGGTGATCTATAACGCCCCCTGGATCAACAACCAACTCTCGTTCGACGCCCTCCGCCGTCTGGCCGAGCACCCGAGGATCGTCGGCTGTAAAGACGTCTGCCCCAGTCTCAGCCGGACCCTCGACTGGTCGCTCGCCGAGCGCCGAGACCTCGGATTCAGCTATCTGCACGGGACCGACCTCGTGGCCAACTCAACCTCCCTGGGGGCCGACGGCTTCGTCACCAGCCTGTCCAACCCGTTCCCCGAGCTTGCCGTGGCGATCTGGAACGCCGTCCGCGACCGCGAAACCGGCCAGGCGTTCCAGCTTCAAGACCAGTTCTCCAGGCTGGGCCGCGTCACCGGCTTCGGCCCGATGCTCGCCTGCCTGGAAGCCGCCTGCCGCCACCGCGGCCTGCTCGACCGCATGCTCCCCCGCCCCCTCCGTCCCCTCGACCCCGACACCGCCCGCCGCGTGGCCGAAGTCCTCGACCTCGTGAGCGTGACCCCTTTAACCATTTAGCCTTTTTAAGCAGAATCCGCGAACCAAAGGCCCCCCGGACTGCATCCAAGGCCCCGACACCCATTTGACGCTCCGTTGCCTTGATTCTCCGCGATTCCGACCCGGTTCTTGCTTGAGAATTGGGAACATCGCCGATCGGTCATTCACTCAAAACCCAAATTCCGCCACTTACAGTCGGCGTTGTATCCAGAGATCAAAAATTTATATATAGTTTATATTTATAATCCATAACAAGGCGACATGATGAACGAGCCCAATGCGGTGTCTCTTGCCGAGCGCGTCGAGAGACTTGAGAAGGCAAACCGCCGCTGGCGGGTGCTTTGCCTGGCAACCCTTGGCGGGGTCGGGTTGCTCCTCGCGACAGGAGCAAACCGGGTCAATCCGCCCAGGTTGGACGTTCAGGAACTCGTTGTGAAGGACAAGAACGGGACGCCGCGCCTCCGCATCGGGACCGATGGCGAGGGGAATCCTTATATGAACCTCATGACCAAGAAGGGCCTCCCGCGATTCAACATGGGTCTCGGCGGCGGACTGTTGGCCACT
>JBDTIR010000300.1:0-15966 GCA_039936275.1 Isosphaeraceae bacterium
GGGCGGCCATGCCGGGCAAGGGGTCGCGCATCGGCTGAACGGTGGGATCGGTGGGGGCGAGGACCGGGTCGGCCAGGAGCGGAATGTTGATCCCAACCTTTTTGTCGCGCCTGCGGATCGAGCCCGACTGGATTGGTCCGGCGCCTGCGATGTAGACGTCCTTGGCGTTGGCCGTGTCAAGGGTCGTGGCCGGGTTCCAGACCATCCGGCCGGTGGCCCGGTCGTAGGCGAACATCGCCAGCTTGGCGATGGCCTGCTGATCGGCCTTCTTGATCAAGGGCATCTCGGGGACCGTGCCGGTCGGCACGCCGGTCAAGGTCGGTGGGACGGAGATCTGGGGGATGCCGATCATCCAGTTGTACGAATCGGTGCCGTAGACGCCCACACGTGCTTCGACGACCCATTGCGCCTGGTCAATCTTGGGCCTGAGCAAGACCCCCTGGGCCAGCATGGATTGACGGATGCTGGAGATGATCCAGCCTTGATCGACGGCCGCGATGTACTGGGTGTCCAGGAAGACCGGCACGCCGGTCAAGGGGCGGAAATCCACCTTGCGCAGGGCCGAGTCCCAGGCGTTGGTCAAGAGAAGCTGCTCGGTTCCGGTCCTGGCTGTGCCCGATTGCTTGGTCGTGCCGCAGCCGGCGACCGTCGCCAAGGCGACCGCCACGGCCGCCGCTCCGGCAACCCCTTTGGACCGTTGCGAGTTCCCCCTCATTCCGCCGCCCCCGATTTGATGGATGACTGCCCGCGCCTCGATACCGGTCTCGCCAAAGGGGCTGAGGGTAGCCGGACTCGACCCATCGGTCAACCGCGATCGGACCCGGCGTTGCGTTCAGAAACAAAGGGAGACAACCACGTCCCAGTCTCGAAATCGCCCTTTTGGAATCGATCCTCGGGGCGGGGAACCAGGACGAGGCGACATCGACCCCTTCTGGATTTCCGACGACGCTCGGCTTTCTGAATTAATTCGTTGACAGTCCGCTCACAACCACGTTAAAACGAAATCCTTCAGACTGCGTGACTCAACTATGTTTTGATGCAAAAGGCAACGCGATGCTCACTCCCGCGAACCGTTGGATCGGTGTCAGATTCTGGGTTGGACTGCTTGGGATCGCGACCGTCGCCGGTCTGCTCGCGCCGACGCTCGCAGTGAGTGCCGACCTGGCCAGGCAGGTCTGGGACTTCAACGCCGACGTCTCGGGCGCGATCGCCAAGGGCTTCACGGCCGAGATTGGTGCCTGGTCGGTCGCGACTGAAACAGGAACGACAAACCAGGTTCTCGCCCAGACCGCGAAAAGCCCGGGACCTGTGTTCAACATCGCCGTGGTCGCTGATGGAAGAAATTGGACCGACGTTGATCTTAGCGTGCGGGTGAAACCCGTGGCGGGCGTTGAGGACCAAAGCGGCGGCGTCGTCTGGCGGTTCCAGGACGTCAAGAACTACTACGTCGCCCGGTACAACCCGCTGGAAGACAACTACCGACTCTATAAGGTTGTGGGCGGCAAGCGAACCCAGCTTGCCACCGCTGACATCCCCGGCGATCAAAAATGGCACACGGTGCGGGTCATGATGAAGGGGGCCAAAATTACTTGCGCCCTCGACGGCAAGACCTGGCTGGAAGCCGACGACGCAACGTTTGTTAAACCCGGCAAGATCGGTCTCTGGTCCAAGGCCGACGCCCAGTCCTGGTTTGACGACTTGACGGTCTCTGGAGATTGATCCGCAACCCAACAGGATCGCGCCGCGACCGGTTCAACGCGGCGCGAACATCCCCCCGTTTCGTCCCGGGCGAACTTCCCGGCCGCTCCATTGAGGGGGTCCCCATCCATCGACCGTCAATCCTTGACCAGATCGGAAGTCACGCGCGAGACGATCACTTCCTGCGTGCGTCTGGAGATCGAGTAAAGCAACGTCGGCTCGACCGGGTCCCAGCAAATCGCCTGGCCTTCCGCGCTGATGGGGATGGTCGTTTGCCAGTCCAGCACCGATCGTGTTTCTGAAATGTGGAGCCGATAGAGTTCCTTTGCATCGTGCCCCGTGACAAACAAGGTTCCGTCCGATCCGAGCGCGCCGCCGGAGGCGCTGCTGCCCGCGAACCGCCGGATCAAGGCGTGGGGAAACGACCAGCGTGCTTGTTCTTGCCAATGCGCGTCGAAGCGGACCACCCGAGTTTGCGCCGGGTCGCTTGTTGATTTATAGTGCGCGAAGCAGGCCAGCCAACCACCAGCGTTCGGCAAGGCCCAGGTGAGCGAGCCTGGCGGATGCGTAAAGCGGTGCGAGTCAATGGGTTGCATCGTCGTCGCGTCCCAGATTTCGACCGAGCTTTCCTCAGGGACTTCGGGAAAGTTCGAATGGGCGCAGACGAGCCGTCCGTCGATCACCACGCCCGCGTTCAAGTGTTTGATCCGACCGCCCTTGCCGCCGTCCCAGCCGGCCACTCGGTTGCCGTTGTCCTTGCGGTACTTGCCGATGGCGTGATTGCTGATCGCGTAGAAAAACTCCGTGTCCACCGCGACCCCTTGATGCGCCTCGGCCGCCTTGAACCGCCGCAACTCTTCATGCCGCCAGTTCCCCGAGCCGGGGTTCTGGCCCTGGTCGCGGTCGATAACTGGCTGCGCTGCAACCAATGAACATGCGCCGATCGTGAGCAGAATGCAGGAAATCACACAAGACGAGAGGCCGATTATTCTCATGAATTTGCTTGTGTGTAAAAAGTGTCTAGGCTAATGGTCATGTGGACCCATTGCTCGGAACAACCAAGGCGATTATTCCTCGAGTTCGTCGTGATCGCGGAGGTATCTTATTAACGCCGCGTCGCGTACTTCGTCCATTCGGTTCAACAGGGCGTCATATTCCTTGGTGGTTCGTGGGCGCGGCTTGAGTCTCCAGCGGCGGAGCAAGGGCAGGGGCGGTGTGGACGTCTCGGGCGTGTTGACCTTGGCGAAGTTCGGTTGTGCCGGTAGAATAGTGGGGTCGAGACGTCCTCTCCAGGGTGCAATCCGCGCCATCCTTGCGTCTGCAACAATTTGCCTGGCTTCCCCCGGCTCGCGGTGTGGTAAACTGGAGCGAAGCGATTGGTGTCCATCCTCAAACGACGCCGGTAGCGGCGCGTCTCAGACCGAAGGCCGAACGACCTGTGTGGGAAATCGTCGACTCATCCCCGTATCATCAAGGAAGATGGCATGTTATCCGGCACACGATGGACTGCCTCGCGTCACCTCGTCGCGGGTTTGCTGGTGGGCTTGGGCCTGGCCTGGGTCTTGGGAACGGGACGGCTACCGACGGTTCGAGCCGCTTTGCCGATGCCAATGGAAAACTCAGGAACCATGGCCTTGACGGCCGGGGAACCGGGAGCGGCCCAGTGGCTTTATCTGATCGACACAAAGGCACAGTCGTTCGCAGTGTACCGGATCGATCCTCGCAACACCAATGGTGCGGTTAAGCTGGAAGCCGCCCGTAAATATTCCTGGGACCTGAAACTGGCTGAGTACAATAACGCGGCACCCGATGTGCAGACCATCTCGTCGATGGTCGGTGAACCCAAGAGATAGAGATGTGGGGTCGGGCGGCCTTTTAATTTTGACGTGCTCTCCACCGGTTCTTCTTGATCCCAAAGTAGGCCCTCGGCCGACCCGTGTGAGACCCCATCAAAGCCCCTTGTCGGGGCTTGTCAACGACAGCGGAGGAGCACGTCCCATGCCCGAGTTCTACACCCTCGACAACGCGGCACGCGCCTTGGGCATGAGTCCCGAGGAGCTGAAATCAAAGGCGCAATCGCGCGAGGTCCGGGCCTTCATGGACTCCGGGACCTGGCAGTTTCGCAAGGCGGACATTGATGAGCTGGCCCGCCGTCGAGGCATGGGCAGCGATCCCGACCTGTCGCTCTCGGACCTCGACCTGGAAATCCCGGGTTCGGACAGCGACCCGGAAATGCTGCTCTCCGAGTTCCAACTCGGCGTCACCAGCCCCGATCTGGCCCCACCGTCGATCGAGCTCATCACGGAGCCGACGCCGACCGATCAGGACATCCTGCTCGACGACATCAGCTTGCCGCCCGATCCGATGACTAACTCGAGCTCGACGATTATCGGTATGAAGCCGTCGGGCAAGATGCCTAGCGACTCTGACGTCAGGCTCATACCTGATAACACCGCCAGCACCAAAGGGGCCAGCGACTCCGACGTCCGGCTTCGAGGAGTGAGTGACTCCGACATTCGATTGACCCAGACCGGTTCGCTTGGCGCCTCGGCCTCCGACGTGCGTCTGGTCCCCGATCTACCCGAAGGGGCCAAGGGCAAAGCCAAGAGCGGCAGCGGGTCGGATGTGCAACTGGCGCCTGATTCCAAGCCGATCCCGCCCAAGCGGCCGATCCTGAAACCGAGCGATTCGGACGTGGGTCTGGCCGGTGCCGGCTTCGAGTTCAGCACGCCGCCCACCGCGAAAAAGGACAGCGGCTCCGGGTCACATTCGAGTGACACCTCCGGTGAGACGACCATCGCCCGCAGCCCGTTCGCCGACCCTGGCGGCGGCATGATTTCCGGCAGTGGCAGCGGGTCTATCGCCGACGACGATAGTGACTTTGAACTGACCCCGTCGAGCGTCATCGACGCGCTGCAACCGGAATCCGGCAGTGACTTCGAGTTGACGGCGATGGATGCCAGCGACGAGTACGAGACCGAACCCAGGCCCAAGCCTGGCGATTCGGACGTCACTGGGATCGAGCCGAGCGCGTCGGGAATCAACCTGGCGAGGCCGAGCGACTCCGGGATTAATCTTCAGGCGATGGGCGGCTTCGATATGGGGGGAGACTCTGTCGAGCTGGCCCCCTTGGACGACGATGACGACGCCCCGATGGGTCGTCCCGCCCCCGCGCCTCCCAAGCCCAAGCCAAAAAAAGCCGACCTGGCGGCCACGTCCTTGCCGGTGCGCGACACCGGAGAGAAGGACATCTTCGAGGATACCGACTTCGAGGTCGACGCCCTGGACGCTCACGACCTCAGTGACGATCGAACCGTCCAGCTCGAGGCCGCCAGCGACTTCGACCTGGACGACAGCGACTCCGCCTCGGAAGTCTTCGCCATTGACGAGGACGACGTGGACCAGAACGCCGCCACGGCGATGGCCCCGGCCGTGCTGGATGAGGACGACGAGGACGAGGACGACGACGGCTTCAGCGCAGTCGAGGCCGAGGTCTCCGAGAGCGCCAGCGCCTGGGATGTGGACGAAGATGCGGGCGTCTCGCAGTCCGCGAGGCCCCTCGCCTCGCCGATGCTCGCCGGCCGTGGCGAGCAGACCGAGTGGGGCGGCCTCTGGGTCGGCATGCTCGGCGTGACCACCGTCATCATGTTTCTGCTGGCGTTCGTCGGTATGGACCTGATCCGCAACCTCTACGAGTTTCAGGGCGACGGCCCGGCGTCTGGCCTGATTACTTCGATTGCCGGTCTCTTGAAAGATCTTGGTATCGGTTGAGGTCGAAGGCGGGACAGGCGGTCCCGCCTTCTGATCGAACCGCTGACTGCGTCACTTGTTCCGAAAGGAGTCGGAACCCCCAATGGTTGAGCTGGATCGCCAATGGTGCGCGGGAATTGTGCTCGGCCTGGCCGTGCTCATGTCCGGCTGCGCCCTGGCCCCCAGGTCCCGGCTCGACGAGTGCGCCTCGAAGTGCCAGGCACTTCAGACCGAGACCGCGCAATTGAAGGACGCCGCCGCCCGGTTGCGCGGCCAGAATCGCGACCTCGCCCAGCGGGCCATTGATGACGCTCGCAGGCTCCGGACGCTGGAAGAAGCCAACACCAGGCTGGAGCGCAGCGTCACCGCTTACCAGGACGACGTTGGTCGCCTGGGGGCTGCCTACGATCAGATCAAACGCCAGGTCCACGCCTCGGCCGCCGCGCCCGCCGCCGCCTTGCGTCCGCAGCCCTAGAACGGTTCGGAATCCCGGGCCCGTTAATCCACACCTATTGACTCATCCGGCCTGACGCCCCACAATAACCGATGGGGATTTGCAGTCTGTGGTTGGACGACAACCCAAAAAGAAGGAGTTTCTTATGATGACAGGAACCTTGGCGGCCCTGTGCGGGGCCTTGTTGCTCGGTGGTCCAGGCTTGACTCCACAGGTCCAGGTTCGGGGTGACTACATTGAAGCCCGTACCGCCGACGTTTTCACGGGCCCTTGCTTCTCTAACGCCGAGGTCTTCATCACGGGAGACAAGGCGGTCATGGCCTGGAAGATCACCGAAGGGTCTTACAACGGCGTCGATCTGAGCGGCCTCTGCGTTGCCGCGGCACTCAAGGGGACGACGACCTTCTCGGAAGACAAACCGGCTCAGGCCCGGTCGGTCTTGATCGTTGACCAGGACGCCAACCCCGAACAACGCGAGGCCCTCGTGGCCCTGGCGAAACACCTGGCCGACGGCAGGCTCGCGCAGGTTGTTGATGTCAAGTCGGCTCGGATCGCCCTTACCGTCGAATCGGCTCACGCCATGATCGACGAGCCGACCGCCGAGCATTCGTTCCATAAGACTCCCCACGCCCCGCGCGCCTCGCTCTGGGTGCCCGGCCTGGCCGAGATCCTGACCCGGCCGTTCGACGAGGGCGACCACAGTTGCGGTAACGAAGTCGTCGCCTACCCGCCACTGTCCAAGGGGGTCGATGCCTTGCCGGCATACACCTTGAGCCATCATTTCCGCGGCGAAGGACTGAACGCGAGCTGGAACGACCCGAATTGCCGGAGCAGCTTCGTGGGCCATTTCACCGATTGATCGTATCCAAACTCAGGTCTTGTAGGGCGTGTGAATCACGCCCTACAAGGCAATGACTCTTCAATCTGCAATCGATCACCGTCCAGGCCCGCCCTAATTCCCCAAATATCTGAGAGTCAACCTGCGTTATGCGTCTTCACTCGCTTGCCTTGATTGCCGCAATCCTGGTTCCGATGAGCGTCTCGGCCCAGTCTGGGCCGTTCACGGTGAGTCCTTTGAAGGAGGCCCCGCCTCAGGAACTGGCCGGGCCGGTCAAGGAGACGCTCGCCCTGGACGGCTATCGAATCAAGGACGGTCAGGGGAAGCCGTTCCTGGATTTCTGGCTCCGCAAAGGGATTCCAGCCTCGGCGAAACCAGCCGGGCCGAAAGGGGCGATCTTGTTCCCAATCCTGGTCGAAGGCGAACTCCTGGGCGCGGCTCGATACGCTGCCGAAGGGTTCGACTACCGCGACCAGGCCATCGAGCCAGGGGTCTTCACTCTCCGCTACGGCTTGCAACCGGTCAATGGCGATCATCTTGGCGTGAGTGAAACCCGAGATTATGCCTTGCTGCTCCCCGCCGCTCGAGATACCTCTCCCGATGTGCCGACTCGTAAGAAGCTGGAATCGCAGAGCGCCGAAGCCGCAGGTTCAAACCATCCGGCCGTGCTTTACCTCCTGGCTTCCAAAGAAGCCGGGCCAAGCGTGACCCAGGATGATTCCAAGATGCGCTGGACCTTGGTTTTGCCTCTCGCCTTGACTGTCAAAGGGGACTCGACAGCGGCGACTCTCCCGGTTCAATTCGTAATTGTTGGCACCGCCCCCCAGTAATTCCTGCCCAGAATCGAGACCTCCACGCGACGGACGGGCGCATGCCTCTGCCGCTCTTGATCGCCTTGGTCCTGGCCTTCGGGCTCGACACCATTGACGAGACTGGTTCGTTCACCTCTGGCGAGCTTGAGCGACGGGTCGCTCAGGTCGGCGGCGGCTTGATCCTGGTCGCCGCCTTGGCGTGCGTCTTTGGGATTTTCGTAGCCCGGTTCGCCGGTCAACGCGGGGGGTCGTCTCGGGCAACTCGACGGTTGCAAGGTTGGGGTGGGGGTGCTCTTGAGATCCTTGCTCTTGGGTATTTCGCCTGGGTGATCCACTGGGTCGATTGGGTACGGGTGGTCGAATGGGGCCTTGGTTTGCGCCAGGCCATCGTGCTCGACGAGTTCTTGATTATCCTCCCCTATCTGCTGGCCCAGTTGGCGGTCTGGTGGGGGCTTTATCCCGGCGAGCGGGCGTTGCGGGCTGGTCGGTTTGGGACGGATCGAATGGTCAGCCGAAGTCGTCACCTGATTCTGAAAGCGAGGATGACGTACGGCCTTGTCTTGCCGGTTGCCTTGATCTACACCCTGACCCGCGACCTGATCACGCGATACGATCCTCGATTGGCATCGGACCCCTGGGCTGAAGTTGGGGGGATTGCGCTCTTGGGGGCCTTGATTCCCGTGATGGCGCCGGCGCTGGCGCGGTTGAGTTGGCCGTCAAGGCCCTTGGGACCTGGCCCTTTGCGCGACCGCTTGGAACGGCTGGCGCATCGGTTCGGGTTCCGTTGCACCGAGATTTTGGTCTGGGACACCGGCGGCGCGGTCATCAACGCCGGAGTGACCGGCTCGCTCCCTTGGTTCCGTTACGTCTTGCTCTCCGATGCTCTGATCAAATTGCTCGACGATCATGAGATCGAGGCAGTCTTCGGTCATGAGGTCGGCCATGTGGCTCATCGGCACCTGCCCTACTTCGGGTTCTTCTTCCTGGGGAGCCTGGGCGTCATGGCCCTGGCCGCCCATCTTGTCAAGCTGGCTGCGTCGGCCGTGCTTGGGCCAGATACCGGCGAGTTGATAACCGCTGTTGTGGAAATCAGCGCGGTCCTGGTTTGCCTGGCGGTCTATTTCCTTGGCTTCTTCGGCTTCCTCTCGCGACGGTTCGAACGCCAGGCAGACGTTTTCGGTTGCCGAGCGGTCTCTTGCGGACGGGCGCAATGTCCGCCGCACGCCGACCTGAATGCGCACGAGACGGCCGTGCCCGAGTCATCGAACCTCTGCCCGGTCGGCATCCGCATCTTCTCCAACGCCTTGAGCCGGGTCGAGCAACTCAATGGACCACCCGAAGGGCCGCTCTCACGACTATTCACATGGCGTCACGGACGAGTCTCCCGACGGTTGGCGTTCTTGAACACCCTGGATGGCCACCCGGAGGCGGAGCGCCGGTTCCAGTCCGGCATCGCTCGGCTTCGCTTGGTCGTGGCCCTGATGTTGGTCGCCGCCCTGGTTGCGGCGGTGGCCACCCATTCCTTGCGCTACCTGGCGGGATAGAGAACCTTAATCGGCCGACAGGTTGGGAATTTCGGTCGAACCCGCGTTTGAGCTTGAGCCGTTCAGCGGGTTTGGTATAGTCCACTCGGGCTGTCCCACCAGCCCTCCGCCTTCAAGGAAGGAGGCGGCCCGACGCGCCACATGGAGGTCCTCGCCATGCCCAAGTGGCCCATCCGGATCAAACTGATTGCCGGGCTCAGTCTCGTCGTTGGAATGATGCTCACACTCATGGGCGGCTCGATCTTCGGGCTCAACGCCTTCCACAGCAGTAACTTGACGCTGACTGATCAGTTGCCGGAGTTCGGCGCGGCCCGCGACCTGCTTCAGTGCGTCGTCAAGCTCGACGACTTGCCGGTCAACACGCCGTCGGAACGCGCTCGCCTGATGCGCAAGGTACGCGATGCTCAGGACGCCTTGGTCAAATACTTCAAGGTACTCGAGAAGAACGCGAATCGAGGAAACCGGGCCGACGACGGCCGCGACGAGTTTAGCCTCGCTTTCCTGATTGACTATGATCTGGCCGCAATCCAGCACCATCTGGTCCGAACCAGCCAGATCAAGCCGATCCTGTCGCGGTCGGTCATCTACTTCCAGCGTCATCCCAAAGTTCTGGCCCGCGTCGGCGAGCCGAACGGCCTTTTCGGCCGGATCGAGGCGCTCAACCTGCGGTCCTCGGAACTGCTCGACAAACTCTATGGTGACAGCTACGCCGTGCTCCAGGTGTCGAGCCGGCAGTATCGCTCAAGCCGGATCATCGTCTGGTCGTCGGCCGTCGCGACCTTGGCGATGCTCTGCGGCCTGATGCTGCTGTTTCATCACTGGGTCCTCTATCCGATCCGGCTCTTGCATCGTGGGGTGCGTCGGGTTGCCAGGGGCTCCTTCGACTACAAGATCGACCTCAAGAGCGGCGACGAGATGCAGGCCCTGGCTGAGGCGTTCAATGATATGACCGCTCGCCTCAGCGCGACCTACACCGATCTTGAACGCCAGGTCCACGAACGCAGCCGGCAACTTGTCCGCTCTGAGCAACTGGCCGGGGTCGGCTTTCTGGCGGCCGGCGTCGCCCATGAAATCAACAACCCCTTAGCATCGATCGCGTTCTGCTCAGAGGCCCTGGAGAACCGCCTCGCCCCCAAACTCGCCAGGGACGACGACCCCGACGCCAAGATCCTGACCAACTACCTGCGGATGATCCAGGAGGAAGCCTTCCGCTGCAAACGGATCACCGAGAAATTACTTGACTTCTCCCGATGCGGCGACATCCAGCGCCGGCGGATCGACCTGGCAAGTCTGATCCAGAGCGTCGCCGAAATGGTCAAGCATATGGGTAAATATCGCAGCAAGACCATCACGTTTCATCCCCGTGAAGCGGTGATGGCTCATGCTGATGAACAAGAGATCAAACAAGTCGTCCTCAATCTGGTTGTCAACGCGCTTGACTGCATGGAACCAGGCGGCACGCTGTCGATCCGTACGCACTATGCCGGAGGAATGGCCGAGATGGTCTTCGCCGACGACGGCTGCGGCATGGCCTCGGAGGTGCTTGAAAACATCTTCGAGCCGTTCTACACCCGCCGAAGGGTCGGCAAAGGGACGGGCCTTGGCCTGTCGATTACCCACCGGATCATCAGCCAGCACCACGGCGAGATCGCCGCGGCGAGCCCCGGCGAGGGCCAAGGGGCCACCTTCACCGTCCGGCTTCCCGTTCGCCCAGCCGAGACCACGTCGCCAACGTCCGAGTCCGCCAAGGGCAGCCTGGCCGGTGCGGGTGTGGCCTGACCGCTGGAAAGGCTCACGTTCGCCGGGATCTTGAATTGGAAGCCTCTAGCTCAAATTCCCAAATTTGAAATCCGGAATTCCGAATTTCATACGCCTTTATTTTATAAATACCCAGGTGTTCATTCTGAGACCCGGCCAAGCCCGCCGGCTTAATCGAAGGGGGCGTCAGTCATGGAGAAGACCCAGCAGGGCGGCCTACGCATCTTGTTTGCCGATGACGAGGCCCACCTGCGTGATCTGATGCAGATGGAACTGCCTCGGCTCGGGCATGAGGTCACCGTCTGCCAGGACGGGGTCGCGGCGCTCAAGGCCCTGGAGAAAGGGACCTACGACGCGGCGCTTCTGGACCTGAAGATGCCCGGCCTGACCGGCATTGAGGTCCTGGGCAAGATCCGCCAGGTCAGTCCCGAAACGCAGGTTGTGATCCTGACCGGGCAAGCCTCGGTTGATACGGCCGTACAGGCCCTGCGGCTGGGGGCATTCGACTACCTGACCAAGCCGTGCAAGTGGGCCGAGCTCGAAGTGCTTCTGGGCAGGATCGCCGAGCGCCGAGATTTGGCCAACCGCGCGACCGCGCTCGAGACCCGCTTGAAGGCCGCCGAAGGCGCGCCGACCTTGATTGGGGAAACGCCGTCGATGCAGGCGGTGCGCACCTTGATCGAGACCGTCGCCCCCAGCGACGCCAGCGTCTTGATCACGGGCGAGACCGGCACCGGCAAGGAACTGATCGCCCGCAACCTTCACGACCGCAGCCGGCGCGCCGGCGGACCGTTTATTCCGGTCAATTGCGGAGCATTGCCCGAGAACCTGGTCGAGAGTGAGTTGTTCGGCCATCGCAAAGGGGCCTTCACCGGTGCCGAGACCCACCGCAAAGGGCTCTTCGAGGTCGCCAACGGCGGCACCCTGTTCCTCGACGAACTGGGCGAGCTTGACCGTAGCGTGCAGGTGAAACTGCTCAGGTTCCTGGAAGCGGGTGAGATCCGCAGGGTCGGTGAGAACGATCCGTTCCGCGTCGACGTCCGGGTGCTCTGCGCCACCAACCGAGACCTCCGCGAGATGATCGCGGCCGATCAGTTCCGTGAAGACCTCTTCTTCCGGATCAACACGTTTGAGATCCACTTGCCGCCGCTCCGTGAGCGCCGAGGGGACATCGCCTCATTGGCAAAGCACATGCTCAAGCGGTACGCACCGAAGCGGGCTGAGATCGAAGGGACCTTGACCCCCGAGGCGATCGAGGCGCTTCAGGCAAACGACTGGCAAGGCAATATCCGCGAGCTGGCCAACGCGATCGAGCGGGCGACGATCCTTTCCGGCGGCGGCCCGATCCGCCCCGAGCACCTACCGACCCAAAACCCAGTCCGACGTCCAGGCGGATCAACCCCCCAGCCGACCGCGGTGGCCGGTCCCCACTTCCAGATCCCCGACGGGTCGCCGACGCTTCGCGACATCGAGATGAAGTACATCCAGGTGGTCCTGGAGAAGCATCACGGCAACAAACCCGCCGCGTCGAAGGAACTGGGGATCAGCCTCAAGACCCTGTATAACAAGATCAACCAGCTTCAGCAGTCCTGACCCGCTGGAAGTATCGTCATGTTTTAGACGTTCAATCCTCCTCGTCCTGGAGCAAGCGGCGTAGGTGCTCGCGCTCGCGGCGGGTGGCGTCAAGGTCGAATCTGGCTAGCTCCAGGTCGAACCGGAGCCGTTCCAGGGCGTCGCGAGCGACGCCGAGAATCCGGCCTCGAAACCGGGCTTGCTCAAGCGCTTCGCCCACGGCGGGCTCAAGCTCGGCCCGGACATCGGGCGGCAAGGCGCGAACGCGGTCCAGTAAAGTGATCAACTCGGCCGGGAGCGACTCGGGCAATCCGCCCTCGACCCGGCTTGGTGCGTAAGTCATGGCTGAAACTCTCCCTTTGATAATGAATCCTATCACACGATCTGGCGAAAGACTCCGGATTTTTCAGGTCTCGCGTTTTGGGTAAACCCTGACAGCTTGGGGTGCTCGGGCATTGCCCTTCTCCGATCGAGGCCAGGGCGGTAAAGTCGCCGCGCTTTTGGAAGGTCCGGCTTTTTGGATTCACGATCGAGGACAAATGGAGGTCCGTTGCGCCATGCGTGTCCGTCGCTCTGCTCTCGTCGGCTTGCTGGCGACGATCGCCCTGGCTCTCGCTTCGGTCCCCGGGTTTGGGGCGGAGCCCGCACAATCCACCTTTCATGAAAGTTTCGAATCGGCCAAGACCGCCTGGCAACAGGAAGAGACCGACGCCCTGGTCAACCTGCTGGCCCACGAACGTTCCAACCGCGCCGCCCATGACGGCCTGCATTCGGAACGGTTCCTGTTTCGAGCGGAGGTCGGTAGCGCGTTCTATTACAGCTTCCCCTTGCCCAAGGTTCCCTTGAGCGACGACCTGAAAGCCACGCTTTACGTCCGTTCGAGTCGTCCGGGAATCCAGCTTCTCGGCCGGGTCGTCTTGCCGGCCGACACCGATCCCGAATCGGGTGAGCCGTCGTTCGTGATGGTCCAGGGGACGGTTTCCGACGAGGCCGACCGCTGGCGGAAGCTCGAATTGACGAACCTGCCCATTGAAGCCGAGCGGCAGGCCAGGGTGCTCCGGTTCGCGTCGAAGCGCAAGGTCAGTCTGGACGGGGCGTACCTGGAACGCCTGGTGGTCAACCTTTACTCAGGCCCTGGTGAGACCGAGGTCTTCCTGGACGACCTGAAACTCAGCCCCGTGGCCGACCGGGTCGTGGCTGAGGCGGCCGATCTCCCCCCGTTGCCCAGGATCAGCCAACCAGCGAACGAGCCAGGGGCGCCCGGCGGCTCGACCGGCATCAAGATCGACGGCAACCGCCTGACCAGGGACGGCCATCCCTGGGTTCCTACGATCATCAGGGCCCCCGGGGCCGACCTCAACATCCTACAAGAGCTGGGTCTGGACGTCCTGGCGCTTGACATTGGAGCCGACCCGAAGATTGGCCGCGAGGCCGCCCGCCTGGGCTTCCGTTTGATGCCGCAACTCGACACCTCCGATCGTTCCGATCTGCGCTCGGCCGCATCAAGGCTTGACGATCTGGACGCCTATCCCAACAAGAACTCGGTCGCCTTCTGGGATCTTGGTAACGCCCTGGGAGCCAATCAAGATAAGAAGGTCCGCAAGCAAGAACTGGAAACCGTCCGCACGATCTTGAGAGGGTTGCGCGACCGCGAAGATGGCACGCCCGGGTTGGCCACGGCGACAGCAGCCGATGAGTTTCGCGCCTACGCGCAGGCAGGGCGTAATCTCGACCTCACCGGCGTCCGCCCGGAGGGCTGGGGAACGAGCCAGGAACCGTTTGATACCTACAACTATCTGGTCCAGCGCCGTAACCTGACCTCGCTGGACAACCTTGGCGGCTTGCTCTGGGCCTGGGTCCCCGCGGCCGCGCCTTCGGCGTTTCGGATCGCGGTCTGGGGACGAGACGTCCCCCCTCCTTGGGGCAGTCCGCAGGTTCAGCCCGAGCAGGTCCGACTCTACGCCTACACCGCCCTGGCGGCCGGGTATCGCGGACTCGCCTACGAAGGGGACGCCGACCTGACCCGCGACCCTGGCAAGGCCCGTCGGCTCGAAATCGCCTTGCTCCAGGCCGAGATGGATCTGATCGAGCCGATCATCGCCGAAGGTGCCGACCCGATCGTGCTCTTGCCGACCTTCCCCCCCGATCCCAAGCCGGTCGTCCAGTTCAATACCTTGGGGATCGCCGGGGGCATGAACTCAACCCGCCAGCGCGACGCCAAGAAGGCGGAAACTCCCGCCCACCCCACGATCAAGGCCGCAGCCATCACCACCAAGGACGGCGGCCGGCTCCTGATCGTCAATGACTACGCGGCGGGGGCCCAGTGGCAGCCGCCGCAAATGGCCCTTTACGACCTCAAGATCGTTACCCAGGTTCCGGAATCGGCCCAGGCCTGGGAACTAACCCTCGGCGGCCTGACCTTCCTGGAGAGCGAGCGCCTGCCTGGCGGCAAGCGAATCAGCATTCCCGAATTCGGCGGCACCTCCCTGATCCTGGTCACGACCGACCTGGCCCTGGTCGAGCGGCTCAAGGCGCAGGTCCGGCGGATCCGTTCCCTGGCGATCCCCCGAGCCATTGAGCAAGGTGAAGCCCAGATTGCCTCGGTCGCCGAAATCCACGGCATGCTTGCCAGGATCGGCCATAATGTTCTGGACAAGGACGACAAGCCGACGAACGAGGCTGAGGTGCTCTTGCAGACGGCCAAGGACTCGGCCTTCTCGGCCCGAGACGCCCTCGCCCGCGAAGATTATCCCGTCGCCTGGGCCGAAGCTCGCCGCATTAGCCGCCCTTTGCGAATCTTGATGCGCATCCACTGGGACCAGGCCCGGCTTGACCTCGAAAAGACGACCAAGACCGCTCTCGGCGTACCCGACCCCTTGCCGTCGCCGGACGCCAGCATCGCCTCCCGCAAGCGGAAAGACCTGCCCGAGGTCGTCGTGCCGCCGGTCGGCTGCCCCCCGTTGCTCGCCTTCAACATGCTCCCTAGTCATTACCACTGGCTGAGCTGGATCCGCGATTACCCGTTCAGCGAAACCCAGTTGCCAACCGGTCTCTTCGATGAATTCGACACCACGGATGACCTGATCGAGGACGGTTGGAACCTGGACGAGGGCTTCGAGTACGATCGGGTCGTGCCCAAGATCGAGATCGAGAAAGGCAAAGGCTGGAACGGCAACAACTCGCTCAAATTGACCGTCGGCGCGAAACGCAAGGACATCAAAGGGTTGCCCCCGTTTCTCGACCATCCGGCCGTGGCCGTCCGTACGCCGCCGATCTCGGTCAGCGACAAGCAGCTTGTGCGCATCAGGGTGATGGTCAAGATGCCCAGACAGACCCCGACAGGTGCAGGGGGCCTGATCGTGCGCGACTCGATCGGCGGTGAGGCCCTGCAATATCGCGTCTCGAACTCAACGCCGAAGTGGCAAGAGGTCGTGCTCTATCGCCGGGTGCCGGCCAACGGCGAGTTGACGGTCCTGCTCGGCCTGGCCGGGTTCGGCGAAGCCTACTTTGACGACCTGCGGATCGAGTGGGTCGAGGACC
>JBDTIR010000301.1:0-11188 GCA_039936275.1 Isosphaeraceae bacterium
TAACCAGTGCGGGGCATCGCCATTTTGGGGACTGGACCACGTTCCCGCACAGCAAGCCTGCATGCCGAACGAAGCCAACTGCCATTTTGGCAGTCGGACTCCTCCGAAACCTGCCGTGCCGAACGAAGCCAACTGCCATTTTGGCAGTCAGACGCTCTTGGGCTTCGACGCCAGGATGGGAAGAGGTCGGCAGGTCGGTCTCGGAACTGTGGACGTTCCCGGGGGCCGGGAGCCGCCCTTGGTTGTGGAGACCGAGCGAACCCAAGACCGGGTCGGGGCGGTTCGGCGGATTTGGGGATTTCGACCTGGAACGGGTTCCACCCATCGCGTTGCGGCCTTGGGCCTGATAATCTGGATGGGGATGTCAAGATTGCGACCCGCCCGAAAGGGGAGCCTGGAGGACCTGGACTGATGAGCGCCGTGCTGATCGTTGACGATAGCCCGTCCGATCGGGCGCTGTTCCGGCACTTGCTGACTCGTGCCGGGTTCGAGGTCTATGAGGTTTGTACTGGTCGCGAGGCGATGGTGCAAGCGCGCAAGGTTCAGCCTCATGTCATTGTGCTTGACGTGAACCTGCCCGACACCGACGGCCATTCGGTCTGTCGGGCCCTCCGAGCCGACCCGGACTGCGCCGGAGTGCCGGTCTTGATGCTCACGGTTCGCGACAATGAGGCCGACGTCCTGGAAGGCTTGCACGCCGGCGCTGACGACTACGTGGCCAAGGACGCCGACGCCGAGATTTTCCTGGCCAGAGTCCGCCGCCTGGTCCGCTATCGTCAGATGTCGACCGTCGCCGCCATGAACGAAGGGCTCGTGCAGGTCGGTCGGCTCCTGGCCGGGATCGTTCACGAGATTCGCGGCCCCTTGTCGGTCATCCGTGGCAACGCCGAGCTGATGAAGCTGACCCTGGGCGACGACGACGCCTCCTCGCAATGGATTGAGCCGATCATCCGCAGCACCCGCTTGCTCCAGGTCAGGTTGGAACACCTGATGGCCACCGTGCGCACAGGTCCGTCCGACTTGCAGACGATCGACGTCGCCCCCTTAGTCTACGAGGCTGCCGACCTCTTCCGCAAAGGGGCCGACCCGCGCGCGCCCAAGATCAGCGTCATCACCGAATCCGATCCTGGCCTTCCGCCCGTTCAGGGTGACGCCGGCCGCTTGCTTCAGGTGTTCTTCAACTTGATGGGCAACGCCCACGACGCCCTTCAGGCCATGCACGGTGAAGGACGGATCGTGGCCCGCACCTTCACGGATCGGGACGACCAGGGAGACTGGGTCAAGGTTACGATCAGCGACAACGGGCCGGGGATTCCCAAGGTCCATCTCGGCAGGATCTTCGAACCCTTCTTCACGACCAAGGACGGCGGCAGCGGCTACGGCCTGTACCTCGCCAGCGAGATCATTCAGGAACACGGCGGCCGGCTCACCGCCAGCAACGGCGATCACGGCGGCGCCTGCCTCACCGTCTGGCTCCCCATCGCCAAAACCACCGAACCCGGCTGACGGGCGAAGCCATTTTGCGTATGCAAAGACCGTCGATCCGATCTCTGGACGTCGGTGTAGTGTCAGTTCACACATCTGAATCGTTTTATTAATTAGGTGTTTCCATGAATCCGGGTGGCGAACGGGGTCAAGGCCCAGTCCAGACCTGCCCTTGGCCGGGATGCTCCGGCGGAGGCGGTCATGGTTGATCTGATACCGGTCTTGATCGGAATCGGCTTGATCGCGCTCTCGGTCTTCGCGCTAAGCCGCGCCTTCAGGTCGAAGGACCAGGACGTCTCGGGCTTGGCCGCGCGGGTCGAGGCCCTGATCCGGGCGGGCGCGGCGGGCGCCAGGGCGGCGGACGTCGAGGCCCTGGCCGACGCCGTCGACCGGCTGCGCCGGCAGGTCCTCCCCCGCGCGTTGGTTGGTTCGGACTCTGGCGATTCCTCAGCCGAGTTTGACTGCTCGGCCGGCCTGTCGTCTGATCTGAGCGGGTCGTTCGCCTTCTCCGACGTTCCGGCGTTCGATCCGTTGGCGTCGTCCGACTTCACGACCCTGGACATGGTCAACCGGCTCGACCCGAAGACCTTGCGCTGGCTCGAATCCAGCCGGGCCGAGCAGGAGTTCCTCGGCTGGTCTCTGGACGAGCTGCGCTCCCGGTCGTTCCTGGAGATCGTCAACCCTGACCATGTGGCCCTGGCCCGCGAGCAACTGCTCGCCGCAGTCGCCAAAGGGGAGGCGCACGGCCTGGTCTACCGGATCAAGTCGGCCACAGGGGAACCGAAGGCCGTCCAGTTGAACGTCGGCGTCCGATACGCGGCCGACCACTCGGTCTCGCACCTACGCTGTCATGTGACCGACGTGACCGACAAGCTCCGCGCCGGCCGTGAATTGCGCCGGAGAACCCGCGAGCTCACTCTCGCCAACGAACAACTACGCGGGATCAACAGCGAACTCCAAGAACTGAAGGACCGCTACGGCGACCTCTACCAGAACGCCCCGGTGATGTACTTCAGCCTCGACAGGCGCGGCGTGTTCACCGACTGCAACAAGACCATGCTCCAGACGCTCGGCTATCGCCGCGTAGACCTGATCGGCCGCCACTTCACGGCGCTCTTGCCCGAGCCAAGGCACCCGTCGTTCGCCGCCAAGCACGCCGAGTTCCTGCGCACCGGGCTCGTCGAACTTGAGAGCCGCTGGCGCAAGGCCGACGGCTGCTTGATCGACATCTGGGTCAAGGCGACCGCCGTGCGCGACCCCGACGGCGTCTTGCTCCACTCGCGAAGCGTGGCCCAGGACGTCACCGCCCGTAAGGCGTTGGAAGCCCAGCTCCTGGAACAGAACGACCGCTTGGCCCTGGCCAACGCCGAACTCTCACGCAAGAACCAGGAACTCGACGAATTCACTCACATCGTCTCTCACGATCTGAACGAACCCTTGCGCACCATGATCGCCTTCTCCGGCTTCCTGCTCGAAGACCACGGCGAACAACTCAACGACGAGGCCAGGCAGTTCGTCCGACACCTCGTCGATGCGTCCAGACGGATGCGCACCTTGATCCAGGACCTCTTACAGCTCTCGCACGCCGGCCGCGTGACCGGCGACTTCGCCCCTGTGAATCTGGACGAAGTTGTCGAGATGCTCCTCGCCGACTTTACCGAATTGATCCGCTCCCGAAAGGCCGAACTCAAAGTGGTCACCCCCTTGCCCACACTCTGGGGCGACCGAGACCGGATCGCGCAGCTTTTCGGAAACTTGATATGCAATGGCTTTAAATATAATCAATCAGACAATCCGTGTGTGGAAATTAGCTCGGGGCCCGGGGGGTCGCCCGGGTTCGCGACCGTTTCAGTGCGCGACAACGGGATCGGAATCGACCCCCGGTTTCACGCCCGGATCTTCCAGGTCTTCCGACGATTGCACACCAGAGAGGAATATGAGGGGACCGGCGCCGGTCTGGCCATCTGTCAGAAAATCGCCCAGGCCCACGGCGGCCAGATCACCGTTCAGAGCGAGCCAGGCCAGGGCACGACGTTCATCATCAATCTCCCGATCGGCCCTACCCGCGTCCGCGTCACCTTCGCCAGCGGCCGAGGTGCTCCATGCGTACTGAGGCCCAGAAGGGAGAGACGGCTCAAGCCCAAAGGGGCACGTCGAATCAGAGAAAAAGCGATTCGACGAACGCCTCGGCGTCGAACGGTTGGAGGTCGTCGATTGCCTCGCCGACGCCGAGGAACTTGACCGGCAGGTCCATCGCCTGGCGGACGGCGACGACGACCCCCCCTTTGGCCGTGCCGTCGAGCTTCGTGAGGATGATCCCGGTGCAGGCGATCGACCCGGAAAAGACCTCGGCCTGGCGGATCGCGTTCTGGCCGTTGGTGGCATCAAGCACGAGCAAGACCTCGTGCGGGGCCCCGGGAACCTTGCGGGCGAGGACGTTGCGCACCTTCTCAAGCTCGCGCATCAGGTGCGTCTGGGTATGGAGACGGCCGGCGGTATCGACGATCAAGATGTCAACGCCCCTGGCCAAGGCGCGGTCGCAGGCGTCGTGGGCAACGCTGGCCGGATCGGCCCCCGGAGCCCCTCGCACGATGTCAGCCCCGGCGCGATCGGCCCAGACGGCCAACTGGTCGGCCGCGGCGGCTCGGAACGTGTCGCAGGCGGCCAGCAGGATCGTGTTCCCCTCGTCCTTGAGCCGCTGCGCCAGCTTGGCGATCGAGGTTGTCTTGCCTGAGCCGTTGACCCCTGCGATTAATAAGACCGTCGGCTTCTGCGCCGCGACGGCGAGCGTTCCTGGCCTGGGGTCCTTGAGCAAGTCCTTGAGTTCCGCCTTGACGAAGTTCAGCAAGTCTTCATCAATGGTCTTCTCGGCAAACGCCGAGCGGACGTTGGCAATGATTCGTTCGGTCGCCCTGACGCCGACGTCGGCCTGGATCAGTTTGGACTCCAACTCATCCAAAAACTCCTGGTCCACCTTGCGGCCGAACCAAGAGCGAACGTTGAACAACTGGGCGGTCTTGGCCAGCCCCTTCTTGAACTTCGCCAGAATCTCGCGAAACGCCATCGTTGATCAAACTCCAAAATAACTTATGTAAATTATATATCTGTGTATTAAAAAATTAATTACTATTATAATGCAAATGAGATAGATGTTGAGTGGCCGATCGAGAGGTGGCGGCTCGCCGCAATCGCTCCAGGTCAGCGCCGGGGGTGGTGACAGCGCCGAGCCAGCGGCCAGGGCGGTCGGGGGCGTGGAAGTCAGAGCCGGCGATCGGTACCAGGCCGAAACGGTCGGCCCAGTCTCGCCAGCGTTGGCGGAGCCTTGGGTTGCGCCCTGGTCCGTCAACCTCGATCGACCCAAGTCCCTTGTCAGTGAACTCTTGCAGTGTCGAAGGCCGGAGCGTGTGCGGAGGATGGGCCAGGCCGGCGACCCCGCCGGCCCCTTGGATCAAGGTGATGGCCAAGGTCCAGGGAAGCCTGGGCTTGGGCACCTGCGCCGGGCCGTCGTCGCCGAGGTAGCGGGCGAAGGCCGCGCGACGATCGGCCACCTGGCCGGTCTGGACAAGCCAGTCAGCCAGGTGTCGACGGCCGAGAGTGGCCCTGGGGAAGGCCTGGCGCAGGGCGGTCAGGTTCACCGACAGGCCCAGGGTTTCCAGGCGGTCGACCATCGCGCGAAGCCGCTCGTCCCTGGCGGTTCGCAGCGTTGCGGAGGCGTCCCTCAAGCCAGGGTCGTCGTCCTGGACGAAGTGGCCCAGGATGTGGACCTCGCGCCCTTCGTGCTCGGCGGTCAATTCGATCCCGCCGATCAGCTCGACGCCAAGCCGAAGGGCTTCGGGTCGGGCGACGGCCAAGGCCGAGAGCGTGTCGTGGTCGGTGATCGCCAGCGCCGAGAGCCCAACCGCGGCGGCGGCCCGAACGCACTCGCCAGGAGAGCAAGAGCCGTCGGAGTGCGTCGTATGGACATGCAAGTCCGCTCTCGAACTAGATCGTTGATGAGCACTAAGTGATGAGTGGGGCGTATCGGGTGCCTCGGGGTCCGACTCTTGGCTCATCACTTCAGCGCTCAACGCTTTCCTGGAGTCGGTCGAGGATGCCGTTGACGAACCGGCTGGACTGGGCGGTGCTGTAACGTTTGGCCAGTTCCAGGGCTTCGTTGATGGCGACCTTGGTGGGGACTTCGGGGCAGAAGAGGATCTCATAGGCCCCGAGGCGGAGGATGTTACGGTCGATGGCGGCCATGCGGTCGAGCCGCCAGTTCTCAGCAACCCTGGTAATCAGGGCGTCGATCTCGGGTTGATGGGTCCGCGCACCATCGACCAGGGCCCTGGCGAAGTCCTGAAGCTTCGGTTCGCGGAGCCTGCGTTCGATGAAGCGCTCGATCTCGGCCGGATCGACTTCGGGGTTCTGCTCCATCAGGTACAGAATCTGGAGGGCGATCTCTCGGCCTCGGGTTCGTCGGGTCATGGTCGCCTTTGGGGTCAGCCACGCTTTGGGCCTCGTGCCTTTTGGGCGGATTCGCGATCCAGCCTCAACGTTCTCATCATACGCCAAACCCGCCCCGATCGAAAAGGGCAGCCGTCCAGTTCGGTCGGCCTTTTGAGCGCACGACATGGTTTGCACGGCCAAAGGAGACGGACGATCGGGGCGAGACCGAAACCAATGAGCCAATTTTGATCAGTGTAGGTCCCTTGGCGATGGGATTCGGTGAAATGCCACGATTTCGTCAAAGGGACCGCGCCGGGACTTTGAGGACCAGCCACCCGGCCGATCCGAATTGCCCTTTGGTCCTCCGAGATCAACGACTCATGACCGCCCTTTGCTCAACGCACTCGCCGACCCGGCCGCGAAACCAACGATCCGGCGGGCCAAGAACTCAGGCCGGCAGTTTGCGGAATCCTTGAAAATCGAATTCACGGGATCTGGTTTCGTGGAATTCGCGCTGATGAAGTCGAGGAACGGGTTGTGCCGATGGGAAGGGAGTGGGCGAATCAAACGGTCGTCGGCTTTGAGAGCGACCGTCGCCCTTTTTTGGTTTTCGTGTTGGGAGGTGCGGTTGTGCGAAGGTCTGCCGTGCTGGCGTTGCTGATCGTCTATTTGCTGGTGCTGTTGAACTTGACTCTTGTCCAGTTCCCTCAGCCTGGAGCGTCAGCGAATCTGATTCCGTTCGCGACCATCGCACGCGACGTCCAGGCTGGAGGTTGGGGTTTACGGATGAACGTCGGCGGGAACCTCGTGGCGTTCCTCCCTCTGGGAATCCTCCTGGTCTGGCTGCAAAGGGGCCGTGCCACGCCCTTTGGGGTCGCCCTGGCGAGCGTGGGCCTCAGCCTGACGATTGAATCGCTCCAGTATCTCTCCGGCCAGCGGGTCGCCGACATTGACGACGTCTTGCTCAATACCCTGAGCGGCGTACTCGGGTTCGCCCTGGCAGTCGGTCTCGATCGGCTTCGCGCCGGATCGGCGGTCAGGCGAGGTCGACAGGATGGTTCCTCCCATTCCGAAAATTGCCGAACCCGGACACTGGCGACGGTAAGTCAAGCTCGCCCGATTCGGGCCGCGGCTCCATCATCAGGCGTCTTGCTCGTGGACGATTTCCAGACCATGGCCGCCCCCGGCCGAAACCATTATTGACCAAAACAAAGGGAGCCCGAATCAATGTTCCCGTCCCTGGATCAGATCGAGCGGCTGGCCTACGACCGTTGGGAAGAGCGAGGCTACGCCCACGGCCATGACGCCGAAGACTGGCTCGCCGCCGAACAAGACCTCTTGTTCACCTTGAATTATGAGGTGATCGCACGTTATCGCCTTGATGGAATTGCTCCCGAGGTGATCGGCTCCTCAAGGAACCGGCGGTGCCGGTTCTGCGAGCAAGGCGCGCCGAGGGCGTCGTTCTCGGCCCCGGGGCCGGTCGTGCCGGAGTGCCTGGGCGCGTCGACGCTCTTGACCATGGACGAGTGTGACGACTGCCGCGCCTTGTTCCTGGAATCGATCGAGCCCGCCTTGGAACGGTTCGCGACCCCCTGGCGAACGGGCCAGTTTCCCGGCGAAGGGGCCCCGGCGTCGATCCCGATCGCCGCTTATAAAGGGCTCGTCAAGCTGGCGCTCTTGGCCTTGCCAGAGACCGAACTCCCCTATGTGGAAGACGCCCTGGAATGGGTCGGCAACCCCGATCACGATCTTGACGGTCGGGCCTTTCAGTCGTTGACCTGCCACGTCGGGTTCTGCTCGAACCCCGCGCCGTTCGCTTCAATGGCCCTGGCGCGTCGGATCGACGACGAGGCGGCCGTGCCATATCTGCTTGGCTTCCTCGTCACCGGGCGCGCGACCTTTCAGATCCAGATCCCGCTCTGCGTCCGCGACGAAGACCTCGACGGTCCCGACCCGGTGATGCCACAGGTCGCCAATCCTCCAGGCGGTCGCCGACGCCCGGGCGAGCGCGTCGGCGTGGTCTGCCCCTTGGCACCCGTCGCAACCCGGCAAGGTCGGCGGGCGATGGCCAACGGGCTCCCTTGGTAAGTGATCAAAGGGATGGTTTCGTGCCCACGAGGTCCGTGGGTACGAAACAGCAACCTTGGTCGAGATCAAGCCGCCCCTGGCTGGATGCCGATGAACCGTCGTGTACGTCGTCGGCAAGCCGGGGTGGAACCCTTTTGAGCGAGCCCGCGGCTTTGTTCCTCATCTTCTCCCGGCCCGCTCGCCAAATAGGATCGGCACATGCGGCGTGCGGAGCGGTCAAGAAAGAGAACACGATGGTCCGCATGTCGTTGCAAGGGGTCTTGACCGCCGCGTGCTGGGCGTTGTTCGCCTGGTCTTGGTTTGGAGGGGCGACCATGTCGGCCGAGGCGCAAACGCCGTCGGTGAGCGAACTGGTGCGCATGAGCGAGCCGGAACTGGACCAAGTCTACCAGCAAGGCGGAGTGGGGACCGTCCCCTCGGGCCGGGTGCGCGGCACGGCCCTGGTTCGGCCAGGTTCGAGGTGGAACCGCCCTTTGGCGAAGGCCACGCGCCCACTCTGGCAGGGGAAGGTCTTTGACGGCGACGGCGGAGGCGCGATCAACCGCTTCTTCGGCCTGCGGGTCATCCGTGGCGAGATTTACCAGGGGGAAAGCTGGTTCGACGGCGGCCCCGCCCTGATCCTCGACTACGAGCACACCTCCCGGCTCTACGCCCCATACCGCGACGAGATCCGCCAGATCGGCCCCGGTCTCTACCTGGGCCGGATGTACCAGCGCACCCAGCCCCAGCCGACCCAGACGCTCTACTTCGTTCTGGAAGACCGGGCGACGAGCCGTTAGGCTCAACGGTAGAACAGCTCGTCAGGTTCCCGGCGCGGTTGGATAGACCAACGGCCCCACGGCGTCGATCCAGAGTTTGAGCCAGCGATCGCTGCCGGCGGGGAGGTTGTGGACGCCGTCGGGCTTTAGCTCCTCGGGGTGGTCGCGGAAGGCGGAATACGGGTCCATCCGGCCGAGCCCGGTCTCATTGTCGATGAACGTCGGGCAGGCCTTGCGGATCAAGGGGTCGTAGACGTTCAGGTTGTAGGGCAAGGAGCCGTTTGACTCGGGCGGCACCGGGTCTCGGTTCTTGTAGGCCCGATAGCTGAGGCGAGAAAGGTAGACCTGACGGCCGTCCCCCTTCAAGAGGTCAACCAACTTGGTCAAATCGGCCCGAAGGTTATCGGCCCCGCTGGGATAAGGGCGGTGCCGGCTGACGTCGTTGCCGCCGATGTGAATCATTACCGTGCGGACTTCCGGATGCCTGCGGAGGAACTCCGGCCCGCGATCAATGGCGTTGCGAGTGATCCAGCCCCCAACGGCCATGCGGACCAGGAGCGGGTCGGCCTCGGGGTGCCGTTCGCGGACCAACGACCAGAATCGATCCGGCTTGGCGAACGCGGCCTGATTAATGCTCGCGCCCACGATCATCCAGGCGTCCGGCCTGGTCCCTGGCTTGATCCGGAAGACCTGGAGCCGCTCCAGGGTCACGCCGGTTGTAGCATCGTCATCGGCCCCTTCCGGGAACTCGGCCGAGACGGTCAAGGTGGCGCCTTCTTGGCCGGCGACCTTGGGCAAGATCAGGCTGCGCTGACGACCGATCGGGTCTTCCTTGGCGGTCACGAGTTCTCGGGCCTCGTCCTGTCCGTCCCGGGCGCTCAAGGTCAGTTGCAGAGGCAACGGTTTCCCCGGCTTCGCCTCCAGGAAGACCAGCAAGTCCGCCCCTTTCGCATCCTTGGTCGGGATGGTCAGGCTGGCCTTCGGCTTGCGGCCCGACAACGAGACGGTCCATCGGAACTGCCTGGGGCCGTCGCTCGGCCCGTCTGACACCTTGCCTCGGGTCGCGGCCAGGTCCTCCACGGTCAACGGCAACCGCCACTGCGGGTCGATCGGATCGGCCGCCCTGCCCAGGGTCGGGGCCAGAAGCAACCCGAGCAGAACGAGCCAGGGTTGACGACGCACGGAGTGTTGATCAAGATGTCTCATTATGATTCGCATCTCACCGTTTTCTGTGTTGGAACGGATTCGTAATCTTTCAATCCTTCGATTGCCTCGACCGTGCAGGACAGGCGCAACGGGGTGATCTCCCGCACCGTCAAGACCAGGGCGGTCCATTCTTGACGATGGCCTTGGATGGAGTTCCGCCTGACGGACACCGCCCGGGTGATCGTCGCCGGGCGCGCCTCGCGCGTCAAGGTCCGACTCTGGAGCATCCCCGTCGAGGCGTATATGACGGGGCGACCGCTTGATTTCGAGCGCGATAACTCATCTCGGCGCCCGAACCTCAGCCACTCGCTGAGTCATTCGCTCGGGTGACGTGATGGCACGCCATTGGCGCGGGTTCGGAGTACCGAATCTCGTGGCACCCGAACCCCGGCCACCCGTCGCAATCAATCTCCCGGGCCTTGATCGGTGCGAATTATCAAAGAGCGAGGGCGCGGTCATCGCCTTGGTGTGTCATCGATTCTTGACGCCTTGAGCTATCACCCCAGATCGGGAGAAATCCCGAATGGTGAATTCCCCGAAAGGGTTCGGACTGAAATCGACGTCCCTAAACCGCAAAGGCCTAGACGCTCCATCGGCTGAAGTCCCGAACGCGACAGGTCTTCATACGTGCTGGAAACATGAACTGGCACCGGACTTTCCTTTTTCCTTGAAATAATTTTGACCCTTTTATTTTCCGCACGATTGTAGAATTCGAGACAATTCCGGACAAAATCAGGCAGAGCCGGTGACACGCGGTGCGAAACCCTGCGTACAGCTTCTTGGCATTCAGGGCCGTTCACGATGTTGACGAAGGAGGCATTCCGTGTCATTCCGATTGGTTCAGCCGTCACTGATGCTAAACTCGTACAACCTCAGTTCCGGGATGCGCATGGAGTATACCTGGGACTGCCCGAAAAACACCAAGGTGCATGACGTCGTGAACTGGATCCGGGCCGCCTACTACATGACGAAGGCCAGGCACCTCCATAACGTGGTCATGAACTTCCACGGACCGGGCGAACAGCCCATCGCGGGCTATCAGGATTGCATCCTTCTGGGCGAAAAGTCGCCTGAGACGGGATTCGGAACGAGCCGCTTCGTTCCGGCCACGTACCTCACGCTCGACCTGAGCAATGTTGATGAGTTTAGCCGGCTCAAGGGGTGCAACATCGGTACGATCTGGTTTCACTCCTGCGCCCTGGCTCGGACGTATAAGAGCCGTTATC
>JBDTIR010000302.1:0-4231 GCA_039936275.1 Isosphaeraceae bacterium
TGGCTGCTGGACCAAACGGCGAGGTCTTCTGCGTCTGGCTCGACAACCGTGATGAGCGCATGGAAATCTTTGGCGCTCGCTCAAAGGATGGCGGAGCAACCTGGGAACCCGACCAACGGGTCTACCGCTCTCCGGAGTTGAGCGTCTGCACGTGCTGCCATCCCTCAGTGACGTATGCCCCGGACGGCACGCTTTACGTGATGTGGCGTAACAACATCAAGGGAGCTCGCGACTTCTACCTGACCCGCTCCAGCGACGGCGGCCAGACCTTTGCTCCGGCCGAGAAGCTCGGCAAAGGGACCTGGCCCTTGAACGCCTGCCCGATGGACGGAGGCGCCGTCGCGGCAGGCCCCGGCGGCCTGGTGGAAACGGTCTGGATGCGCAACGGCTCAATGTTCGCCGCCAGGCCCGGACAAGCCGAGCGCGACCTCGGCCACGGCGTTCAGGGATGGGCCGCCGTCGGCCCCGACGGCTTGTATGCCGCCTGGTTGATCCACCGACCTGGACAGTTACTTTTCCTTCGGCCTGGATCTCGCCAACCGAGCGTACTGGTCGAGGCCGCCTCTGATCCCGCGTTGGCGTCAGCCCCTGGCGGTCGGGGGCCGGTCGTTGCCGTCTGGGAATCCAAATCAGGAGAGGGCGGCTTGTTCGCCACCGTCCTCTCCAAGCCTTGAGTTTAAGATGGCTGATTCTTCGCTCAATTCCTTTCGATCTGATGGTGCCGCCCTTATGTCAAGTCTCCGCCTGGTCGCATTGGATCGCCCCGAGATTGCCCCGTTGACGATCTCGACCCGGCTCCGCTCGCAACTCGTCTACTTCGTCACGCCAACCGGCTCGCCAGACGTTCCGGCGCTGGGTGAGGACGAGTTCTGGTTCGCCCCGGACGACGTGGCCAAGAACCTGGACGACGGCGTCGTCTTCCTGGTCTCACCCCTCGATACGACCAACATGACCGAGGTCGAACTGAGCGAGGAACAGGAATCGCTTCTCTCCTGGCTCCAGAAAAACAACGTGCGGCACGTTCGCGTTGATGGATGAACCGAGCCCCAATGCCCGATGCACGCCCTTTACGCAAGCAGCTCTCGGACGACCCGGCCGGCGACGTCGGTCAGGCGGAAGTCACGCCCCTGAAACCGATACGTCAAGCGAGTATGGTCATAGCCTAACAGGTGCAAGATCGTTGCGTGTAAATCGTGAACATGCACCTTGTCCTTGATCGTCTGGAACCCAAGGGCGTCGGTTTCTCCGAGGGTGACGCCTGGCTTGATTCCACCGCCTGCCAGCCACATGGTGAAGGCGTTGGGGTGATGGTCTCGGCCGTCGCTCCCCCCCTGGACCATCGGCGTGCGGCCGAACTCGCCGCCCCAGACGACCAGAGTGTCTTCAAGCATCCCTCGCTGTTTCAGGTCCGTCAACAAGGCGGCGCAGGCCTGATCGGTATCCTTGCAGTTCTGTTTCAGGTCGTGGACCAAGTTGCCGTGCTGGTCCCAGGCTTCATGGAAGATCTCAACAAACCGCACCCCGCGCTCGGCCAGGCGACGGGCCAGCAAGCAGGTATTGGCGAACGACGACTTGCCAGGCTCGGCCCCGTAAAGCTCAAGCACATGCTTCGGCTCCCTGGAGATGTCCATCACCTCAGGGGCGACCGACTGCATCCGGAAGGCCATCTCGAACGAGTTGATCCGGGTCTGAATCTCGGGGTCGCCCACCTCAACGAGCCGCATCCGGTTCAACTGCCCGATCGTCTCCAAGGAGTCGGCCTGAAGCCCTTGATCGACGCCCTGCGGGTTGGAAAGATAGAGCACCGGGTCGCCGCTGCTCCGGAACGGGACGCCTTGATGGACCGTCGGCAAGAACCCGCTGCCCCAGTTCGAATTACCGCCGCTCGGTCCTTTTTTGCCTGTGCTGAACACGATAAATCCCGGCAGGTCGCGCGACTCGCTCCCTAGGCCGTAGGTCGCCCACGAGCCCATGCTCGGCCGACCGAATTGCGACGATCCCGTGCTCATCAAGATCTGACCAGGAGCGTGATTAAACGCATCCGTGACCATTGATTTGACGATGGCGACGTCGTCCACGACCTCCGCCAGCTTCGGCAAGAGTTCCGACAGTTCGGCACCACTGGCCCCGTGTTTGGCGAATTTGAACCTGGGACCAAGCAATTTCGAGTTCGGGTTGATGAACGCCGCCCGGTAGCCGTTGAGCAGCCCAGGAGGGGGCAAGGTGCCGTCAAATTTGGCCAGCTCCGGCTTGTAATCGAACAGGTCCAGGTGGCTCGGCGCCCCGGCCATGAACAGGAAGATGACCCGCTTCGCCTTGGGCTCGTGATGCGGTGGCACGACGCCTTGCCGTCCTGCCGCCGTCGGCGAAGCGTAACCTGCCTCGCCCAGAAGCTGGCCCAACGCCATCGCGCCCAAGCCCACGCCGCACTGCTGAAGGAACCAACGGCGTGCGACGAACTTGGGATCGGCCTTGCGATCGAGGCGGCCTTGGCAGTTCATTGAGGTTCGCACCTTGATAACGAATGAGTCCAATCGACGTATTTTGTCCCGGCACTGGATTTTTGAAGATCAATCCTTGGTAATCGTCTCATCCAGGTTCAGAAGCACGCGCGAGACGACGGTCCAGGCGGCAAGTTGAGCGGAGGTCGCCCCTTCAGGGAGCTGGGGCGGGTGGTCTGGCTGATCCGCTGCGAGCGTCCAGGGGGCTGAGCCGCCGTCGGCGAACCGTTGTTCTTGGCGATGCAAGAGGCCGAGCAGGACAGCCGATTCCGCATCGGTCGGGGTGCGAGCCAGGCAGCTTCGGACGGCGAAGGCCAGGCGGTCGGCTTCGGTGTCGCCACCGCTTCGTAGCGTCCGCAAGGCCAGGGCGCGGGCGCATTCCAGGAACAAGGGCTCATTGAGCGTCGTCAAGGCCTGAAGCGGCGTGTTGGAACGGGCGCGGCGGACGCATGACGAATCGCCGTTCGGAGCGTCGAAGGTCTGGAGCATCGGGTACGGCACCGACCGGAACCGGAAGGTGTAGAGGGCGCGTCGGTAACGGTCAGGGCCGGTCGATTCATGCCAGACCTTCGGCCCATAACTCGTTGGCGGCAGGAACAGGAACGCAGGGGCCGGCGGGAAGACACTCGGACCGCCGACCTTTGGGGTCAAGAGCCCGCTGGCCGCCAGGGCGATGTCGCGCACGATTTCGGCATCGACTCGCAGTCGAGGCCCTCTCGCCAGGAGGCGATTATATGGATCACGCTCCAGCAGTTCTGGCGTCACCTTCGAAGATTGCCGATAGGTCGCCGAGGTTACAATCCAATGATGTAAGCTCTTGAGACTCCACTCGGCGTCCATGAACTCGACCGCCAGCCAGTCAAGCAACTCAGGGTGCGAAGGGACCTCGCTCTGAATGCCGAGATCTTCACTCGTGGCTACCAGGCCGGTGCCAAAGTCGCTCTGCCAGACCCGGTTCACCAGGGCCCTGGCGGTCGTCGGCGCGTCTCGGGCCACCAACCAACGGGCGAATCCCAGGCGGTTCGGCGGCGCATCGGCGGGTAAGGGGTTCAAGAAGGCCGGAACCCCTGGGCCGACCGTCTCACCAGGCTTGAGAAAGTCGCCCCGCTGAAGGATGTGAGTGGCTCGCGATCGCTCGCGCTCTTGAAGCATCAGTTGCGACGAACCTTCGGGATGCTGGCGCCAGAGCGCTTCGATCCGGTCGTTGGCGTCCTTCCAGTCCTCAACCTGTGCCCGCCAGACGCGGAAAACGGCCGCGACCTGCGCAGGGGTGCGGCGATCGCTCGGAACAGCAAGGATCTCCCGAACCGAGGCGGGCAGGGGATCGGCGGTCGCCTTGGGGTCGGAACTGATCGAGAGCCGGAACCGGCCGAGGTTGTGGCTCTGGTTGTCGTCGCTGTTCCAGCCGCCGTGGAACTGCTTCAAAGAGATGGTCAAGATCGTGCCGCCGGGGTGCTCGATCGGCGTTTCGGCGACGAAGACCGCCTTGCGTCCCTGGTTCCGCCGCCCGGGGCCGACGTCAATTCCCCAGGCCGTCTCATCCTTGCCGTCAATGGCGAACCCCACCGGCCCAGTCACCCGGCGTTTGCCGCTCTTATCGTCAAAATTCGGCTCCAGCGGCGTTTCCGGCGGATTGACGTCTGCGGTCCCTTGAGAAAATTTGACCTTCTGGACCTTCGTCGGCGCATCGGCAGGAGCGGCCTCGACCTCGAACTCGGTCAAGGCGGCCA
>JBDTIR010000303.1:0-6021 GCA_039936275.1 Isosphaeraceae bacterium
ACGTCGGCTTCGAGATACTCCCGGATCGCCACGGCGATGTTTTTCCAACGCCTCCGCCACGGTCTCGCCCTGTGACTAGCAGCCCGGCAGGCTCGGCGTACTGACGGCAACGCCTTCCTCCGAAGGGTAGAGCGCGACTTTGAATCTCATGGGCACCTCCACCACTCGTATGATATACGAGCCGATTCCGCCTTGCCTACCAGCGAGGGCTTCCGCGGCGCGAGATTCGTCATCAACAGCCGCCTTTGGCCACTCAGACCCATCCGCGGACGGGTGGCAGAGTTACCGGCTTAGATCGAGACGAATCTGCAAAATGGGCCTTGAACGATTGTTGAGGAGCGAGGGGCGGGGGTTCCCTTCCCGGTCGGGGTTGGCGGATGGGCGAAGATGCGCCATACTGTCCACCCAATCTGTCTGCGCGACGTGGTCCGTTGGGGGCCCGGGGCGCGATTTACGAATCGGCAGTATGAGGGACGACCATGGCGGGTCAGGCACGAATTATCGACCGGCTCCGAGAGCTGGCGCGGAACCTCTGGTGGACCTGGCAACCAGACGTCATCAACATCTTCCGAGACTTGGACCCGGACGTCTGGCGCGAGACCGATCACAACCCGATCGAGTTCCTCCAGCAGATCCCGACCGAACAGCTCGAAAAACGGACGGCCGACCTGGCGCTGCACTCGCGGATCGATTACGCATTCCGCAGGCTGCACGACTATCTCAAGAACGATGATTCCTGGGGGGCGACCTACGCCTCACCCCTGCGCTCCAGGCCGGTGGCCTACTTCTCAATGGAGTTCGGCCTCCATGAGAGCCTGCCGATCTACTCGGGCGGCCTGGGCGTCCTGGCCGGAGACCACCTCAAGAGCGCCAGTGACCTGGGCATCCCTCTGGTCGGCATCGGCATCCTGTACAACCAAGGGTACTTCCGCCAGTCGCTCAACGCCGACGGCTGGCAGGAGGAAAATTACCTCGACGCCAACCAGGAACTCCTGCCGATCGAGCCCGCGCTCACAGCGGGAGGGGAGACCGTGCGAGTGGCGATCGACACCCACGCCGGCACCCTGCATGCACGGGTCTGGCGGGTCGAAGTCGGCCGGACCACCCTTTACTTGCTCGATTCCGACCTGCCCGAGAACTCCGAAGGGGACCGCGCCCTGACCTCTCGGCTCTACGGCGGCGACGCCCGGGTGCGGATCCGCCAGGAACTCTTGCTCGGCGTCGGCGGGGTCAAGACCCTGCACGCTCTGAACATTCATCCAGCCGTGATCCACCTCAACGAAGGCCATAGCGCCTTCGCCGGCCTGGAAATGGTCCGACGCGAGATGGAGTCCGAAGCCATCGCCTTCGGCGAGGCGGCGCGCGACGTCGCCACCATGACCGTCTTCACCACCCATACCCCGGTCGCCGCCGGCCACGACCGCTTCAACGTCGAACTGGTCGAAGAGCATCTCGGCACCCTCCGCGAAGCGCTCCACCTGTCATTCGAAGATTTCATGGGCCTCGGCCGCGTCTATCCGACCGACCCCAATGAGCCCTTCTGCATGACCGTCCTGGCGCTGAAGCTCTCCAGGCACGCCAACGGCGTCAGCGCCTTGCATGGCGCGGTCTCCAGGCGGATGTGGCAGCCGCTCTATCCCCAGAAGACCGAGGAAGAAGTGCCGATCGGGCACATCACCAATGGTGTTCATGTGCGGACCTGGATCGCCCCTCAGATGCGCATGCTCTATGACCGCCATCTCGGCCCCGACTGGTCCGAGCGGGTGTGCGACCCCAAGAAGTGGCGGGGGATCGAGTCGGTCGACGGCGCTGAACTCTGGGAGACCCAGCAAGTCTTGAAGGCCAGGCTTATTGACTTCGTCCGCCGACGCCTCGCCGACCAGGCCAAGCGGCGTGAGGAAGGGGACGCCGCGGTCGAGGCCGCGATGAAGGTGCTCGACCTCGACGTCCTGACGATCGGCTTCGCCCGCCGGTTCGCCACCTACAAGCGGGCCAACCTCGTCCTGAGCGACGCCGAACGGCTCACGCAGATGATCAACTCGGCCGACAAGCCGATCCAGTTCGTCTTCGCCGGCAAGGCGCATCCCGAGGACCACTTCGGCAAGGAATTGATTCAGAACATCATCCGCATGAGCCGGGAAAGCCGGTTCAGCCACCGAATCGCCTTCGTCGAAGACTATGACATGAACGTCGCCCGCCACCTGGTGCAAGGGGTCGACGTCTGGTTGAACAATCCACGACGGCCGCAAGAGGCCAGCGGAACCTCCGGTGAGAAGGTCTTGCTCAACGGCGGCCTGAACTTCTCGATCCTCGACGGCTGGTGGGCCGAGGCGTACGACGGCACCAACGGCTTCGCCATCGGCAACGGCCAGTCGCACTCCTCGCCAGCCGCGCAGGACGAGCGCGATCACACGTTCCTGCTGGAAACCCTGGCCAATGAGGTCATCCCGCTTTACTACGACCGTGACGCCAACGGCCTGCCTCTCAAGTGGATCGCCCGCCAGAAAGCCGCCATGCGTACCCTCGGCTGGCGGTTCAACGCCGACCGCATGGTCATGGACTACGTCAAGAATTGCTACCTGCCGGCGGCCCTGGCCGAGTCTTGCGTGATGCCTCAGTAATCGCGATGGGCAAATCACGAGTGACCGGGATACACTGGATCGACCTGTTGTCTTGAGCTATCTTTCTCGGGTTGAGGGCCTTTGTCTTTAAAGGCCCGACACCTCACGCCTTTTTTGCAATTCATCATGATTGGCCAGAAGCTGGGAACATTCTTGATCGAAGCCAAGATCGGCTCCGGCGCGATGGGCACGGTCTATCGCGCGGTTCAAGAAACGAGCGGCCGCGTCGCCGCTATCAAGATCATCAACGGCGAACACGCGCTCAAAGGGAACGCCGCCGGACGGTTCCGCCGCGAGAGCGACATCCTCCAGCAGTTCCGCCACCCCAACATCGTGCGATGCCTCGCCGTTGGTCGGTCGCAAGGCACCCTCTACTTCGCCATGGAGTTCGTCGCCGGCGGCACCCTTGACCAACTCCTCGTCGAGCGCGAATTCCTCTCCTGGCGCGAGGTGGTCAACCTCGGCTTGCAAATGTGCGAGGCACTGCACTACGCCCATGAGCGCGGAGTCGTCCACCGAGACCTCAAACCGGCGAACCTTTTGATCAATGAGGCCGGCCAGGTCAAACTGACCGACTTCGGGATCGCCAAGGACCTCGACGCTACCGCCTTGACCGGAACCGGGCGAACTCTCGGCACCGCCGGCTACATGGCCCCCGAGCAAATCCGAGGCACCCCCGAGGTCAGCCACAAGACCGACCTGTACGCCCTCGGATGCGTGCTCTACGAACTCCTGACCGGCCAACTGCCGTTCACGGGCAAGTCGGCCGTCGCCTTGATGCATCACCACCTCACCACGCCACCGCCGAAGCCCAGCGACAAGAACCCCGAAATGCCCGTGGCGCTCGAGAAGCTGATCCTCTCGTTGATGGCCAAAGATCCCCCCAACCGCCCCTGGGACGCCGCGGCCGCCGGCCTCGTCCTCTCCGAACTCAAGGAAAAGGCCGAGCGGGGCGAGCCAATCCCCATGGTCTACAGCCAGATCAGCGCTCCGGCCCGTCTCGGCCCGACTCAGTCAACAACCACCTCCGCCGCCGAGACCCTAGACCTGACCGCCACGTCCGCCGCCGCCGCGACTGGCGTGACCGCCGCGACTCGCAAGAAGAAAAAGCGCAAGGCGAAATCGAAATCGATCAACCTGACCGAGCACCTCGGCACGATCGGCCTCGCCGCGTCGGGCCTCGTCGTCGCCGCCCTGATCGTCTACGTCCTGCTCCCTCCAGGCGCTCAAACGCTCTATCGAAGGGCCGACGCCTTGATGAAGTCGGAAGAGCATTCCAACTGGCGGCTCGCCAAGCGCGAAGCCATCGACGAACTCACCCGCAGGTTCCCCGACCACCGTAAGGCCGAGGTCCAGGCCTGGAACAAGAAGATTGCCCTCGACGTGGCCGAGGGACGCGCCGACGCCCTCGAACACCCCAACCTGCTGAAAGGCACCAAGCCCAAAAACGAGGTCGAGGAACTGTTCCTGAACACCAGCCGCAAGGCCGAAGAGGCCAGCAAGATCGGCCTTGAGACCGAGGCCCTGACCGCCTGGCGACGCATGCACGCCACCTTGACTGATCAACTCGCCAAATTCGCCGCCAGTCTGTCCGACAAGGAACGGTTTGAGGCCCTTGGCTGGCAAGGACTCGCCCTGGCACGCGCCGGAGCGGTCGAGGAGGTTCTAACCAAGCGCCGGCAGGCCGTCATGGAACAACTCAACCTGGCCAACGCCGCCGCGAAGGCAGGCAAGACCGAAACGGCCCTTGAACTCTACCGCAAGATCCTGGCGAAATACGGCACCTCTCCCGACCTGGCCGACCTGCTCGGACCTCTTCGCACCTCCCTTCCCCCCGAAGACCCGCAGGACCCACCCGAGCCTCCCGGCGAACCCGAGGAGACCGAGAACACGTCCCCCTCGCGTTAATGTTGTCAGTCCTGCTTGCTGGATGGACCTGATCCCGCTACGCTTGAGGCCCTTCATTCGGTCGCTTTTGTTGGAATTCTGCCTCAACGCATCTGGGAGCCTATGCACCATGCCCACCGTGACGGTCGAAGGGGAGAAGTCGTTCGAGGTCGAGCCAGGCACGAAGTTGGTCCTGGCCATCGAGGACGCCGGGATCGACATCCGGCATAGCTGCGGCGGCAACGCCCGCTGCACCACCTGCCGGGTCCAGGTGCTCGACGGCCAGCCCGCACCCATGGCCGACCTGGAGCGCGATCGCTTGGCCCGCGAGGCCAGCCTTGAACCCGATATCCGCCTCTCGTGCCAGATCCGCGTCGAATCCGACCTCAAGGTTCGGGTCATCAACCGCCCCCTGGCCCTCGGCGTTCCCGCTGGCACTCGCCCAGCCGACTGAACCGTTCGCCTGGCCCCCCAAGTGTGACTTCGCGGGCCTCTGAGCGGCAAAATCAGGCACAGATGAACCCCCATGGTTTTCGCATGGGGGTTCACTTTGCGCGACGCCGAGGAACGGAAGACGAGCCTTAAATTCGGCGCCAACTTTCGATGGGCGACCGGAGCGCAAACTCCCCAACCTGTGTGCTGTCAAGGTGCTCCCCCGTTGAGGACTGGGCCTGCGCGCCAACTGGTAAAATAAAAGAGCGATCGCCTAAATAATTTGCTTGACATCCGGTTTTAGTCTGCGAATATCAACTCGACGATCCATTCGCGATCGTCATTTCAGGCACTCTTCAGTCGCCCACTTTCATTGATCCGGGCATTGTGACAACAACGATTGGGTGTTTGCAAGGCTCGCGTATCGCACGCTTTAACCTGTTTGCGCGCATGATGTTCCTGGTTGCAAACCAATTCGTGTCTGCTTGAGGGCATTTTACCCGATTCGGACCTTCCGCTATTTTCGGAAAAAAGGGCCTGATTTCAGGCCCTCACAACAGTCGTCCTCGCAGAAATCGTATTATTGCGCGTTCGTTCTCGAACGACTCGTCGGGTATTTCCATCGAATATTCTCTCGATGGAAGTCATCCTGAGGTTTGTCTCATTCGATTTGGAGAAACTTACACATGATCCGTTCATTCCAACCGAGAAACAGGCAAGGGGCGCGTGGATTCACACTGATCGAGTTGCTGGTGGTGATTGCCATCATTGGCGTCTTGATTGCATTGCTTTTGCCCGCCGTACAGGCGGCGCGCGAGGCGGCCCGCCGCAGCCAGTGTACGAACAACATGAAGCAGATCGGCCTGGCCCTCCTGAATTATCACGACATCAACGGTGCCTTGCCGCCACCGAAGATCTATTCCGGCAGTGCCAACTCTCGGCCGAATCCCGGCAACATGGTCTTGAATACGACCGGCTTCACAATGATCCTCGCCCAGCTCGAGCAACAACCCTTATATAACGCGTACAATTTCAGCCAGGCCGCCAGCGCATCGATTGGGACGGCGAGCACGACGATCGT
>JBDTIR010000304.1:0-5293 GCA_039936275.1 Isosphaeraceae bacterium
GATGGTTGGCGACGGCCTGAACGACGCACCGGCGTTGGCGGCGGCCGACGTCGGCATCGCCCTCGGAACCGGGACCGACCTGGCTAAAGCCGCGGCCGACGTCGTGATCGCTTCGGGCGACCTGCTCGCCGTGCCTCGCGCCCTGAAACTCGGTCGCGCCACCTTGCGAGCCATCCGACAAAATCTGTTCTTCGCGTTCATTTATAATATTATCGGCATCCCCATCGCCGCGCTCGGCCTGTTCGGCGAGTACGGCCCGATGGTCGCCGCCCTGGCGATGTCGCTCAGTTCCGTGACAGTCGTCGCGCGATCGAGCCTGTTGACACGCTTGAAACTTGATGAGGGAGGGGCCGCCTCTTGATTTTGTAGGGAGTATGAAATACGCCGTCCTCCATTTTCGGACGGCGTGCTTCATACACATTAATTATAATTAAATGTATTGTTAATTCGTAAAATAAATATTATTTAATGATGGCTGATTCTAACCGTGTGTTCACTCGATCTGGTGAACCAGATTCTGGCGATCCATCCTCCAACGCCCCTCCAAGGGTGGTGGTGACGGGTATTGGTCTGGTCACAAGTCTGGGCAATGACCGAGAGACGACCTGGACGGCCTTGAAGGCGTCCCTGAGCGGAGCCAGGCGGCTGGACTGGCCGCGCGCCGATGGGGAACGGCCCTATCTCGGTTGTCCGGTCCTTCCCTCGGGCGACCCGGATTATGATCCGATTTTCGATCATCTCGGCATGGCCGCCGATCAGGCCGCGCAGGATGCGAATCTCTATAACAACCCTCCTCTGGATCGGCACCGAGCCGCGACCCTGATCGGCCTGAGCAAAGGGGGATTTCGCAGCCTGACCCGGACGCATCGGGCCGTGCTTGACCGGGACGACAACCGGATCAACCACCTGGATCTTCCCTTCTGGCCGGGGCCGAGCCTCTGGGAATGGTCGTGGCCGAGCGCCGGGGCCGCTATGGTGGCGCATGATCTGGACTTTCGAGGGCCTAGCCTGGCCCCGGTGGCGGCCTGCGCGACCGGCCTGGTTGCCGTG
Organism: Isosphaeraceae bacterium; assembly: GCA_039936275.1. Classification (GTDB taxonomy): domain Bacteria; phylum Planctomycetota; class Planctomycetia; order Isosphaerales; family Isosphaeraceae; genus JBDTIR01. The sequence goes on from JBDTIR010000304.1 coordinate 1,051, forward strand.
CTTCAAGGAGCGGCCTTGATCCAGCGGGGCGTCTGCGACGTCGCCATCGCCGGCAGCGCCGACGCCTCGTTGGAGCCGATGTTGCTGGCCGCCTTTCGCAAGATGCGCGTGCTGGCTCGCGACCTTGACGGCGACCCCGCCGAAGCCATGCGCCCCTGGGACCGCCTTCGATCCGGCTTCCTCGTGGGAGAAGGAGCGGCCGTCTTGGTCCTGGAGCGCGAGGACCACGCCCGGGCCCGAGGGGTCTTGCCTTACGTCGAGGTGCTCGGCGGCGCGCTCGGCTCAGACGCCTTCCACATGACCGACTTGAATCCCGACCCTTCGGACCTCGCCGCCTTGATCGGCAGGGCCTTCGAGAACGCCGGCGTGGACCCCGAAGAGATCGACCACGTCAACGTCCACGGCACCGCGACCCGCGTCAATGACCCGCTCGAATGCCGAGCCCTACGTCTGGCCCTCGGCCGGCACGCCGATCGCGTGGCTTGCTCGGCGAACAAGGGGCAGATCGGCCATTTGCTGGGCGCGGCCGGCGCGGTCGAGCTGGCGATCACCTGCCTGGCGATCCGCGATCAATTCGCGCCTCCGACCTTGAACCTGACCGACCCCGACCCGGCCTGCGACCTTGACGGCACCCCCCTGGTCGGCCGCCCTTTGCCAATCCGCACCGCGCTCAAACTCTCCATCGGCTTCGGCGGCCATCTCGCCGCGGCCGTGCTCCGCCGTCCCGAATCAAGCCGAGGCTCGCCTAATCTCCCGACAAAAACTGATTCCATTGATTTAAGGGTTCGCCCATTGCCCGCTCCCGAATCTCAAAACCCACTGGCCTGGATCGATGTCGAGGCCGACGACCGCGCCCGATTGGGCCTGGAGCGGACCTTGACCCCCTATGGACAGGCGACGCCCGGCCGTCTGGAGCGGGCTGGATCGACCTTGCTCAACTTCGCCTCGAACGACTATCTCGGTCTGGCGGCCGATCCGCGACTGGCTCTCGCGGCGTCGAAGGCGGCCGAGACGCATGGTTGGGGAGCGGGTGCGTCCCCCCTGGTGACCGGCTGGCGGACCTTGCATCAAGACCTGGCCGACGCCCTCGCGGCCTGGGAACGAACCGAAGCCGCCGTCCTGTTCCCGACCGGCTTCGCGGCGAACCTGGGCGCTGTCGCCGCCCTGGTCGGAGCGGGTGACGCCGTTTATCAAGATAAACTTAATCATGCGTGCTTGATCGACGGGGCTCGTCTCTCCGGTGCGCGATTACGGATTTATCCTCATAAGGACGTGGATCGGCTGGAGTCGATCCTCAAGCGAGACCGTGGACGGTTCCGCCGGTCGCTGATCGCCACCGACGGCGTCTTCAGCATGGACGGCGACCTTGCCCCCCTGGCCGATCTGGTTCCCCTTGCCGAACGGTTCGGGGCCATGCTTCTGGTGGACGAGGCGCACGGGACCGGGGTGTTCGGCCCTGACGGGCGCGGGGCGGCCTCAGCCTGCGGGGTGGCGGAGCGGGTTGACGTCCGGGTCGGCACCCTGTCGAAGGCCCTCGGCTCGATCGGTGGGTTTGTCGCTGGTTCGCGACGCCTGATCGGTCGTCTGGTCAACCACGCGCCCACCTTGATTTATTCGACCGCCCTGCCCCCTGCCGCCGCCGCCGCTGCCCTTGAGGCCCTCAAAATCGTCCAGGCTGAACCCTGGCGACGCGCCCAAGTCCTGGCGATGGGTGTGAATCTGAGGAGTGCCTTGACCGCCGCCGGGTTTGACGTCGGCCCATCGGTCGGCCCGATCGTCCCGGTTCTTCTGGGTGAGCCTGACCAGGCAATTTCGCTGGCCGATCAGCTCCGCGCGGGTGGTTTCCTGGTTCCCGCCATCCGGCCTCCGACCGTACCTCGCGGCACGTCCCGGTTGCGGATCAGCCTGTCGGCGGCGCACTCGGAAGCCGACGCGGCCCGCCTGGCGACCGCCCTTCAGACCGCTCGGGGATAGTGCTTTCGGCCCCGATTCGCTATTCTGTGGCCAGGACCGCCCTTCCAGGTCGGCCGATTGACGATCAGTTCGAAATTTGAGATTCGGATTTTAAATTTATGATGATTTATTAATAATACTTAGCTCCCATTCAGGTCTGAGCCCATGCTGCTCAATACCGCCGTGTTTACCGGGACGTTTGACCCCTTGACCCTGGGGCATCTGGACGTGATTCGCAGAGGGACGGCGCTGTTTGATCACCTGGTGGTCGGCATCGGCGTCAATCCGAACAAGCAGATGCTGTTCGGAGTTGAGGAACGGGTCGCCCTGGCGAAGCGGGTGGTTGCGCCGTTCGCCAACGCCTCGGTCGAGCCGTTCGAAGACCTGGCCGTTCAGTTTGTCCGCCGGATCGGTGCGCGGATTATCTTGCGGGGGGTGCGCACGCTCTCAGACATGGAATATGAATTCAGCATGACCTTGACCAACCAGCGGCTTGACCCGACGGTCGAGACCGTCTTCTTGATGGCCGATGGTGAATATTCGCACGTCTCAAGTACGCTCATCAAACAGATTGCTCGATACGGCGATGAAGGCTCGTTGTCCAGGTTCGTACCTCCCGAGTTGGTCGAGCCGATCCTGGAGAAGATGCGCGAGTCGCCCGTCTGGTAAGCGTCCGTGTCAGGTCCATTCCCATTTCCCAAACCGACCCAGAGAGGCCGAACACTTCCATGAACGCCGCTAACTCGATCACCCTTCGCCGCGAACCCGGCCCGTTCGCCCGTAGCCTGACCGCCTTGTTGCTCCGCCTGGGCTTGGGGATGCTCTTCCTCGTGCTCGGCGCGGGCAAGTTTCAAGGGATCAAGGCGGGTAAATATCCCGCAGCGATTACCAAGCAGTTTGGCGAGAAGATCGTCTTCCCCGGCGACGTCAAGCTGTTCGCCGACGTGCTGCCCTATGCCGAGGTCGGCGTCGGCGCGCTCTTGATCACCGGCCTGTTCACCACCATTGGCGCCACGCTCGCCGGCGCCTTGATCTTGGTCTTGTTCTTCGGGCAGCTTCATCTCCAGAACATTGCGATGTTTCCGACCATGCTGACGTATCTTCTGGTCGATGCCGCGGTGCTCTGGCTTTCCCCGGTGACGAGCAATTACTTCTCGCTTGACGGCCTCCTCTTCGGCTGGTTCTGGGCCCCCAAGCCCGAAGGGGAATTCCACAGGGTGGACGACCTGAAACCAAAATAAGTCACCACAAAGACACGAAGAACACAAAGAAAGGCACAGAGGGTTTGATCCCTTGTTGCGCCTTCCCTTCGTGTTCTTCGTTGTCTTCGTGCTGAGCCTTGATCTTATCTCACCCCGCGCAGCCAACCTTCAATGACCGGGTAGACCTGAGCCCTTGAGTTCAGGCCGACCAGGGCGTCGTCGTGGCCGCAGTTGACGGTCAGGCCCGACGACCTACCGAAGAAGACGAGCTTCTTGTCGGTCGAGCCGACGTTCGCATGCAAAAACTGCTGCTCGTTCGGCGGGGCGAACTGATCAATTTCGCCGCAAGTGATCAGGATCGGAACCTTGACGTTGCCGAGTGAGCGGGCATAGTTAAACTGCTTCTTGGAATCAACCAATTCTCGCTGCGTGGCCAGCGTCATGTATTGTTTCAAGACCCCGATCGACGGAATATCCGCGGCAGGGCCGGCGAGCGCCTCATAGACCGTCTGACTGACGTTCTGCACGTTGAAGAAGAGGTTGTGAACACTGGTTCGGGTCTGCACGATCAATTCCTGTCCGCGCAGTTCGCCGACGATTTGCTGTTGCCTGGTCGTCAGCATCTCCTGAAGGAACGCGACGGCGGCCCGGCTGTTGGCCATCGTCACCTGGCTGCCGACGGTCACCAGGCGGCCGATCCCCGGGTTCGGATAGCGGGCCAGGTGGGCGATGGCCACGATCCCACCCATCGAGTGGCCGACCCAGGCCACTTCGGCCGCCCGGGTGTGGTGGCGGACCAGTTTGACCAGGGCGGGCACGTCGTAATTGATGTGGCTGTCGAGGTCCCAGTTGGCCGCCTTCGGGTCAATCGTGGCGTATCCGGTCGGGGCGAGCTTGCCTTTTGTCATTTTCCGCAAGGCGCTGCCGACGAGCATGGTTGGGGCTTCGTCGAGCTTCCAGACCCATTTCTGGCTCATGCCCGAGCCTCGGAGATCGACCGCCCAGACGTCGTAGCCTTGCTCGGCCAGAAAGCGGGCGAAGCTGCACGAAGGGTCGAGGTCCCAGAACGAGGCGTTATAGCTCAGGCC
>JBDTIR010000305.1:0-6581 GCA_039936275.1 Isosphaeraceae bacterium
CGACCTCGCGAGGCGGCTGGGGGCTGAGCGCCTGAATCAAGTGACGGATTGGCAAGGTCGAGAGAAAGTGCCGACCTTGATAGCGGGTCAATCGTCCTTCCGCATCGCGAGTGATGAACGCCTGGACGTTCGAGCCGTCGTGTTCGATCCGGACGACCCGGCGGTCCATGTGGACCGCGCCGCCAGCCGCCTTGATCTTATCGCGAGCCGCTTCCCACATCTGGCCGGGGCCGAGCCTGGGATACTGAAAGGTCTCGATCAAGGTCTTGACGACCTCGCCTTTGCGCTTCTTGGTCCAGGAGCCGAACAGGGCGTTGACCACGGCGCCGACCAGGCTCAACCCCTTGATCCGTTGCGCGGCCCAGTCGGCCGAGATCTCGCTGGTCGGCATTCCCCAGACCTTCTCGGTGTAGGTCTTGAAGAAGATCGTGAACAGGGAGCGGCCGAAGCGGTTGACGACCCAGTCTTCCACGCTCCGCTCGGGCCGGATCGGCCGCAAGCGGGCCTTGAGGTAGCTGGCGACGCACTGAACTGATCGCCAGATTCCCAGATTCAAGAGCGCATTGGCTGGTTTGAGCGGATAATGGAAGAACTTGCGATCATAATAAATTCGGCTCAATCGTGACCGCGTGACGAACTGATCGCCAAGGATCTCGTGCCAGAGCCGGTTGACCTCGTCGCTCTTGGAGAAGAAGCGGTGGCCGCCGATATCGAATCGATATCCTTTATACTGATCGGTCCTGCTGATCCCGCCGACGAGGTTCGGGTCGGCTTCGAGCACCACGCACGAGCCGCCGTGTTTGGTCAGTTCATAGGCGGCGGTCAGGCCGGCGGGGCCTCCACCGGCGATGACCGTCTCATGAGCGGCGACGACGGACACCTCGCCTGGATCGTCCACTTTCGTCCAGCGGTGGGGAATGTTGCTGGCGCGGGCGGTTTCTGGCCTTGGCGAATCGCTGCCCATGCGGGACTCCTCATCCATTGGCGAACAGTCGTATAGCCGGATGTGTTGAGTCAAAACGGGTGCGCATTCGCGTTGGGTCGGCGTTTGCAATTGAACGGGCGGCCGAGTTATGTCCTAGATCGTCAGAACGGTCAAGGTCGCTCCAGTCGGAACCTCGAAGACCCGGCGGGAGCGCGTCCATTTGAGCGGACCTCAAGTCACCAGCAGACACGACGACGCCAGGCGTTTCAGGCTCGGGTCCAGTGACTTGCCGAGAATCTGGCGGATTTTGAGGTTGTCGGTGATCGCCTGACCATCCTGGTGAATGGGGAACTCGCCCGAGGTGACGGCCTCGTCGAGCGCGTCGAGCAGGGCGTACCAGTCGCGCCTGCCGTCAAGCTGGCGAAGCACCAGGCGGTCAAAGCCGCTGAGTTCGATGATCTGGTGGCGAAGATTGGTCACCCGAGGGCTGGTCTCGGCCTCGGTCCTGGCCCAGGGGCTGGCGGTCGGCTGCTCACTGATCTGCGTGTTGAACTCGGGCTCGAAGGCGTGCAGGTCCACGCAGCCGGCGGCGACTCCTTGAAGCAAGGCCGCGCCCAACGACCCGGGATCACGGTCGATCGGCGGTGGGTTCGGACCTGGAGCGCGAGCGAGTAGGGTGTAGGTCCGCATCCGCAATTCCTCGAACGGGAGCGAACGCGGCCAGTGCTCGAACAGGACCATCAAGGCGCTTTTGATCAAGGGGTTGTTGGTCGATAAACTGGCCGGAACCTGAATGCCCCGGAACTGCTCGACCGCGTCAGAGAACAGGTCGATACTCGTGGATGCAGGGCCAATGAGGGTCGAGACCCGAAGTGAAGCCAGCGAGTCGGGGGTAGGGGGGTGCGTCAACGGTACGTCGGCGTGGCAGAGCAAGGAGCGGCGAAAGGCGCGGTTGCAGAGGAAGTCAAGGGCCTGCTCGCGACCGAGAGGGTCGTCTCCGGCGAGGCTGTCAAGGACCTGGAGGGTCTCGGCCGGCTGGTTGTCGGGCATTGTCTGGAATCGGGCGTCGGTCAGATATTGCAACCCGTGGGCGTCGGCACGTTCAACAAAATCATGAACATAAAGAGGATTATTGTCAGTTTCGAGATGTTCGTGAATAAGATAGGAATCAGACTGACCACGGAGTCGCTCGGCCTCGCGCACCAGAGCCCGGGCGTGCGAGCCGTCTCGTTCCGGAGCGGCGGCGGCCACGAGATCAACCACTTCACGCGCTCGCTTGGCCTTCGCGATGGGGTCGGAGATCGTCCGGGTATAGAAGGTCATCAACTCACGGATCAAGCCGCGTTGATGCCATCCAGGCAGGGTGTTATAGCTGATGAAGGCCACGCCGTTGGAGGCGAGCTGGCGGCGGCAGAGTTCAAGGATCGCTTCCTGGACGTCGGGGGGCACCCAAGAGAAGACGCCGTGGCAGAGGATGTAGTCAAACTCGCCGAGGTCGTCCGCGGGATCGGCGACGCTTCGCGCCTGCAAGGTGAGATTGGTCAACGTGAGCTGATCGGCCACCCCCCGGGCGTCGGCAATTTGCCTGGTGGACAGGTCGATCCCGGTGAACCTGGCCTCGGGCATGGCCAGAGCCATCGGGATCAGGTTCCCACCCCCGGCGCAGCCGATTTCAAGCACCCGGGCGCGATCCAACGAAGGGGGCCGCATGCCGAAGAGGGTCGCCAGGGTCGCCAGGCGGTCGGGGTGGGCCTCGACGTGCGCCCGGCTTTCATAAGGGATTTCATCATAACTCATCGCTTGAGTCTCGGACATTCTTTGCTCCATGCTAGGCGTCATCGCCGATTGTTTCCAAAGGGTGCTTCGTCCGATTGACCAAGGGGAAGGGGACCAGGCCGCCGCTCGCTTGAGAGGCGTAGCAGGCCAGGACCATTTCGACTGCCCCTCGGGCGTCGTCCACGTTGACCAGAGGCTGTGTGTCGGTTTCGACGGCCCGGATCAGGTCAGCCACGATGACCCTGTTGGCCGTGACCAGGTCAGTGGATGTCACGGTCTCGGGCTTTCCCGGGCCGCCGCTGGTGATCTCGGTCCAGGTTCCGGAGCCGGGGGCCCCGCTCCAGGTGGGGTCAAGCAAGAGCCTGGCCGGCGGCACCCAGCCGAACCCCAGCTCGATTCGCCCCTTGGAGCCGAAGATCTGGACGCCGAACCTCTGGCCGGGCTCCTTGGGTCTGGCGGTGGCGAAGTGGGCGACAGCCGTTGAGTGTTTGAAGCCGTAGATCGCGTCGATCCGGTCTCCGGCCAGCAACCCCAGGCCCTCAGCCCCTGCACGCACCTGAGCTTTGCCGATGGGCTTCCCCCCCTCAGTGACCCTGGCCATGCACCAGGCTGGTTCGCCGAGCAGGCCGCGAAACAGGTCCATGACGTGCGAGCCGAGCACGAACAGGTCTTCGCCTCCGCCTCGACGGTCTTCCTTGCCCCGCCCACGGACCTCAAGCACCTCGCCAATCACGCCCGCGTCGATCAGCTCCTTGACTCGTTTGTAACGCTCGCTATACCGGGTTTGGAACGCGATCGCCAGCTTGACGTGCGACCGGGCGCAGGCGTCGGCGATGGCGTCGCAGTCAGCCAGGGTCGGCGCCAGGGGTTTCTCGCTGAAGACGTGAATCCCCCGTTGGGCGCAGGCGACGATCATGTCTTTGTGGCAATCGATCCAGCGCGGGGCCACGGCGACGAACCGGGGTTTGGCGTCGTCGAGCATCTCAACATAATCGGCGTACGTCTTATCTACACTGAGCCGTTTGGCAGCGGCGGCTCGTCCCTTGGGGTCGTCGTCGGCGACGGCGACCACGGTTAGTTTTGGCTGGTCAAGCAGGGCGAGGTCCAGGCTGTGACCGTAATTCCCTCGGCCCGTCCGACCGATCACCGCGGCTCGATAGGGAGGTTCGAACATCGTTGAGTCAATCCCCCGTTACGGATACGATTCCAAAGTCAAAGCCGCTGGATCATCACGTCGTACTTGCGGCGAGTGTCACGATCTTAACCAATACCATCGCCAAGATGGGCGAAGCTTTTCAGGTTTGATCCTCAAAATCGTCGCCCTTCCACAAGCGATGGAGAGGAAACCTCCAAAACCGGAACCTGCTCCGAATATGGTATAAATGGGGTGTCGGCAGCGCAAACGCATTCCTCGGATTGAACCCAAAGTCGAGGCGGCCGGACAACCCTTTCCATGTCAATGACTAATACCGAGCAACCCGAAGAACCCGCCGAGTCTGCGCCTGACGCACCGCTCGCGATGGCGGACATGGCCCTCTCCAATGAACAGGACGCCTTGACCAGGGCGGTCGCCGACTGGGCTGAGCGAACCGACCCGGCCCCCTTGCGGCGCTGGCTGGACCGTGCTCTGGATGCGGACGGGGTGCCGAAGCGACAGCCGGTCGAAGCCTGGTGGCCAGCCCTGGCTGCACTGGCCAAGGCTCGTCGACGTCGGCTCAAGTACTGGCCGGACGACCTTGATGAGCGGCTGGAAGGACTTGCGCGAGCGGCCTTGCGATTCTCCAGGCCGGATGGATCGTCGGCGTTCGATCCCCAAAGAGGGGACCCGGAGCGGCTGGACCTCCTGAAGTTCTGGGCCAGGCGGCTGGACGATCCAGGTCTGGCGACCGTGGTCCGATGGTGGTCCGATCCAGGAGCGACCGTGCGCCGAGGACTCGCGCCGCCACCCTTGCCGTCGTTCGCCTGCGCCGATCGACCCCTCGCCGTGCTTCGAGCTGACTGGTCGCCGAAAGGCGACACCTTGACGATCGACGGCCGGAAACTCGGCGGCTCGGATCGCCTGGAACTGGTCGGTCAAGGATCGCACTTGCTCGGTCCAACCTGGACTCCAGGGCCAGACTCTCGGCCGGCTCGAGCGCTCCAGTGGACGACCGGCCCTCTTGCCGACCTGGCCGAGTGGACCTTCCGGACCTCAACGGGACGAGTCATCCGCACGGCTGTCTTGTTGAAGGGTGAGAACCTCGCCCTGCTGACCGATCAACACCAGGCGGTTAGCCCTGAACCCATGATGCGGCTTGCACTTGCTGACGGGGTTGAAGTCACACCGAACGAGGAAGATCGCACGTTGACCCTGAGTGCCGGTCGGGTCAAGGCCCGCCTGATTCCGCTGGCGCTGCCTGGCCCGGGAACGTCGGCCGATCGGGGTGCCTTGACGGTCGAAGAGCAAGACGTGGTGCTCAGGCAACCGGCGGAGGGGGCCCGCTCCTGGTTGCCCTTGCTGATCTCCTGGCGAGCCGAACGGAACCGCAAAGCATTACGCTTGCGGAAGTTAACCGTGACCGAGCGGTCAAAACCATGTCCGCCTGACATCGCTGTCGCGTTCCTGGTCGGCTGGGGTTTGGGCGATGGCCTGGTCATCTATCGCAGCCTGGGACGTCCTGGACTTCGCACGTTCCTCGGCCACCAGACCTCGGCTCGGTTCCTCGTCGGTCAGTTTACCAAGTCTGGCGAGGTCGAACCGCTGGTCAAGCTGGAAGACAATGCCTAGTGGAGTGGGTCGAGTCTAACGAGCCCCATCAACACCGGAGCGGCCGCACTCTATTCCGGTTTCTGACGTAGGGCTTGCCGTCCCGGCGGCAATCTGGAGCAGCCGGGACGGCCGCCTTACATTCACTCCGATCGGACAGAATCAAGCGAGTGTATGTACTAAGGATTTGTGGTATACGACCGGGAATCGGGGAAATCGCCTGGTTTCCAGCGGGTCGAAGGGGGCTGGTCGTGGAACCCTCGCCAGCGTTGGACCAGACGGGCGGACCAGGAGCGTCTGGGTTGTGGGGGCGGCGACGGTGTTTTCGAGGTCGAGATCCGTCGGGTCTGGGGTTTCGGCCCTGGCTCGGGGCCATAATAGGTCCTTGGAAACGAAGGCGGCGGGAGATCGGCGGGCAGGCGGATGGGCCGGATCAAGGGCATTCGGGGCCTGCCGACCAGGTTCGGGTCGCCGTTGATGTCGGGGTCGAACACGACGGCCGGTTTGGTCTGAGCGGGTCTTGGCGGCGGCGGGGCGTCGATCACGTCGTCCTGATTGATGGGCTCGTCGTCGACCTCGGCGACCGGCGGCATGACTTCGAGGTCGGCCGCCGGGTCGGCCGGATCGGTCGGCGTTGGGTCGAACTCTAACTGATCATCGGCCAGTTCCGCCGGGGAAGCGTCGGGAGCCGCGTTATCGGGCTCATCGAGGATGGTTGGCGTGGGAGGTTCGGCCAGGTCGTCAGCAGGCGCGCGATTCCCGGGGAATTCGGCTGTCGCTGGCACGTCGTTGGCCTCGGCGATTCGAGGGAGGCTGATCGGTTCGTCGCTGGTCTCGGCCTGGGCCAGATGGGTAGCCTCGTCACGAGGAACGGCCCGACGGGCGACCTGAACCGTTCTGGGGCGCGGCTCTTCGGGATAGACCTCGGCGATCACAGCCACGGGCAGGATCGAAGGAGGCGGTTCACGGAAAGTGCGGGCCAGGTTCAAAGAGGTGGCGGGCGGTTCGCGAACCACGGAGGGGCGGGGGGCTTCGGGGGCGGATCGACTGGCGAGCAAGCTCGAGGGGGCCGAGGCGTCGCGACTGCGATCGAGCCCCGGGAAGAAGCCGGTGAGCCCTGCGGGCATCCGGTTG
>JBDTIR010000306.1:0-5787 GCA_039936275.1 Isosphaeraceae bacterium
CCAGGTCGTCGCGCGAGCCGCGAAGCTCCTCAACCAATGCACGCTCATCAAGCCGATCAAGTCGGGGATGCGTCCTGGTATGAGCACCAAATCGGACCCCGGCCGCCTGCAAGGCCGTTAGATCGGACCAGGCGAGTAGCGACGACCTGGGGATTCCCCCGGGCTGGCCGCGCCAGGCGTTGTCGAGCCCCATCCGGCCGGTCACCAGAAACGCGGTGGCGGAAAAGCCGTGGCGAACCAGGGAATCCGCGGCGAGGAGCATTGAACGCATGCCGTCGTCAAAGGTCAGAGCAAAGCCGCGATCGACCGGTGGTCTCCCTTGCTCGATCCAAGGCAGCAGGTCCACCGACCGGAATCCGGCCGTTGCCAGGGCGTCAAGGGTCTCGGCGAACCAACCGGGATCGGTCGCGATCACGCTGCCGCTGGTATCGAGCGCGTGGTACATCAGAATTGGCAACGGAGTGCCGTTCATCTCCTCGGCTCCAGGGCGGTCCTGGATCGCCTTGCTCTGGTTGGCCCTCGAACCGGCATCGGGCTGAGCGCGACCTCGCGGCCGGTCGCTGATGATCCGTAGACGGCCTGGACCATCTCGGTCGCCCGGTAGCCGTCCCAGGCCGTTGCGCAGACGCCTCGGTCCATCGCGAGGCCCGCAAACGCTTCCAGTTCCCAGACGAGCGATCGCTCGCAACCGTGACGCAGTCGGAAGAATCGTTCGGCGACCCGGTCCAAGCCGTATCGCCGCTTGATCCGCCGGCCGTCGGAGAGCTTGCCCGAGAGCCGCCAGGGGGCCGTCTCCAGGTGCAATCGTCCCGCGTCGCCGCGAATCTCGATGGAGAGGTATCCTTCGGCTTGCAGCCAGCTCGACTGCAGTTCGCCGCGCGTTCCGTCCGCGTCCAGGAACAAGGCGACCGCTTCCGACTCGCAGCCTTCGGGCAGGCCGAGCGTGTCGGACACCTCTCCCCTCGCACTGATGATTTCACCCATCAATCGCCGGATCAGGTCGCAGGCGTGCGGGCCGTTGTCCATCAAGGTTCCGCCGCCAGATCGAGCCGGGTCGGTGTGCCAGCTTGCCAAGAACTCTGATGACGCTTCGTGGCCGATCGTCGCTCGCACGCGCTCGACCCGGCCGATCGCTCGCGTCTTGACCAGTTCCAGGGCGTCGCGCACCGGCGGATAGAACCGGTGGTTCAACCCGGTCGCCAGCCGCAGGCCCCTCGATTCAGCCAAGACCGCCAGGGCTCGGGCCTCGTCAGCGTCGATCGTCAGGGGCTTTTCGCAGAGCACATGCTTGCCCGCGTCGAGCGCCTGGCGCACCTGCCCCGCATGGTCGGCGTGCGGCGTGGCGATGACGACCGCGTTCACATTCCGCCTCTGCAATCCTTCCTCAAGGCTCGCCAAGGGCACAACCCCGCATCGCGCCGCGACGCTTTGCGCCGAACTCTCGTCCAGATCGGTAACGGCCACCAGCGTTGACCCCCGCGCCGCGCCCAAGGCCGCCGCGCGCATCGAGCCGAGAAATCCGGTGCCAACCACCAGCCAGTTCAATCCATTGCCCTTGACAACCGCGTCCATGACGATGGCCCTCGATGCCGAGCAGAAGTCGAATCGAAACACGTAAAAGTGATAGGTATAATGACGATCGCATCACGAACCAGTTCAATTCCAGATTCCAGATTCCAAAGTCCGGATTCCAGATTCGAGGAGGGCGCGTGAAACACGCCGTCCGGGAATTGAAGACGGCGTACCTCACACGCCTACAAATTAGAGAAATCGCGCGCTGTTTCCCGTTCCCGACCAGTAGCCTGCCATTTCTCCGAGCGACCAGAGGCCGAGCGACGTGGCGATCCAGGGGGAACCAAGGAACAAGGTTCGGCGATACCGTCGGCGCACGTGGTCTAACGCGATCAGGCGGACGAAAAGCAAAAACGGCAGGGCCAGACATCCCAGGCCGGCCACAATCCGAGCCGATCGCGGCCAGGTTGCCGCGCGTAGGGACGCATAATGGCGGCCTCGGTGAAATCGGGCAACCCCAGCCGCCTTGAACGACCCGAGAGGCGACAAGGTCGCGCTCATCTCCGGCCGCCAAACCACTCGAAGTTTGTTGGTCGCCAGCAAGGCGCATTTATGCAATCCGTTCTCGCTGGGGAAGTCATCAAGGATGCGACGATCAAAGGCCAGGTTGCACGCCGCAGCGCCGCCAGGGCCTTCGTCTCCTGGATCGTCAAACGCGGCATAGTCGCACAGATGCGCTGCCTGGCTGGTGAGCCTGGCAGCCCTCGAAAGCCGCACTGGTCCGGCGACGACGTCCGCCCCGTTAGCTCGTGCGGCCATGACCGATCTGGCCCATCCCGCTGCGTACTGCCCCTTCGCCTGACCGAACCCCAAGGTCGTCCCATTTGACGCCGCTAGACCTGCGTTCCAGCCATTTGGCTCGGTCAACGGAGGCTCAACCCTGATCCAGCGCACCGCGTCGTCATTAATCGCGGTCGATGCGGTCTCGATTGAGTCGCGTCCCAGGGCGGTCACGATCAGGACTTCTCCGCCTTCGTCGCGCACACCGCCGATCAAGGAGCGCAACGCGCCGACGACGTCCTCTTCAACGGCGCGCCAGATCAACACCACGGAGAGTGGAACCAAACGGAGCATTGAACATGTAATTTCGTGAAAGAGGTTTGGAACCTGGAATTTTCAATCAAGATTCAGTGCCTGGAACCAAGGCGTCTGCGTTGTTCGCTCCCAAAGTCCCGATCGCCTCACCCAAGGCCCAGGCGGTTAAAAGCGACCCGAGGGGAATCGCCGCGCTTAGCCAAGGGGCGAGCCGTTCCCTTCGCCGATGCAGGTGGCGACCGATCCTCCCCAGCAACAGTGCGGGCACGGCTGGCGCGATTGCGGATCGGACCAAGCGGCCTGTCAAGCTGGCCCCTTTGGCCCGCCAGGCGCCATAGAGCCGGGCGTGTTTGATCCGCTGACGAAGGGTCGGAACCAGCCGAGCCCCGCCGAGAAACTCGAGGACCGCGTCGTCGGACATCGCCAAGCGATCGCCACGAAGTCGCAACTCCCGAAGGACCGCCGCTTCCCAGAACCCTCGCCGACGGAGCGACTCCAGCCCCTCCAGATTTGAACGCCGATAGAGTGCGTTCTCTCCAGGGGGTTCCACATGGGAACTCATCGGGGGCAAATAAAGTACATATCGGTGTAAGTAGATTGCCCGATCCGTTGCTGATAACCCTCTTCCAGGCGCGATCGGCCCGCCAACCGCCGCCGCGTCGTTGGCGTCGAGGCGATCGCGCAAGGACGCGAGCCAGCCTGGTCTCGGCCGCATCGCCGCCGTTGAGAAGGCGAGAAGCGGGGCGTTGGTTGCGTTCATGCCGACTTGCCAGAGGTCCGGCACCAAGTCGCCAAGGGGTCGGCGCATGATCCGCAAACCAGGGAATTCCCGGCCAGCCGCGTCGGCTGTGCCGTCGCGCGAGGCGTCGACAAGAATCACGTCGCCAATCCCACGGACCTCGTCAAGAAAGCCCGCCAGGCTCGCTCTGAAGGTGAGGCCCGCGTCAACCGAGGCGACGATCACAGCCACGTCAACGCTCATCGTGCCGCCGCCTCGTGCTCAGGGCTCATCAGGCGTGCATGAGGACCGGATTTTCGAGGTTCAAAGGGCTGGTCCCAATGGCGTTGAAGCCGATAATTGGAATGCGGAACGAACCGCCGGCGCACGGTCGCGATCGGGTCACCGACGATCCGGATCTGTTCCAGGTCCGCGACGCCCAGGCCGGCGGCCTCAGCGCCGATCAGGTAGCCGATCCGTCTCGGGTCGAACCCCATCAAGGTCGCGGACACGGCGTCCACGGCGACCGGATCGGTCCCCGCGATCACGGTTCCCAGTCGAATCGGCGTGCCGTGCTTCGGTCCTTCGCGGTGCATGCCGACAAACCCGTCAACTACCGATATATGAGGATGGACCCGGCGGCTCAGGGTCACGAGGTTCCGGTTCATCACCGTGACCGAGCGCACATACCCTTGTTCGGCGGCCGACATCCGCCGCCAGGCGTCGGCTGCGTCCGCGCCGTTCCAGGCCGCTCGGAGGTTCCGAACGCGGCCCATGGTCCTGGTCAAGACGTTCACCAGGCGATTGTCCCCTTTGAGAAACTCAACCGCCAGGCGTTTCCAACCCGAGTAGCCGTTGCCGCCGCGATGGCCGTGCATCATCACCCGGTCGGACGGGTGAATACTCGAAAGCATATTCTTGAGACTGAGCGTCACCATCGCCGTGACGTGCGTCTTGGCCAGGGCCAGCGACACCCGGCAGTCGGCCGAGGCCATTGTGCGCGACACTCGGGCGATGTTTGTGGAGCCGTTCACGGCGGCCAACTCCAGCGGGTCCCACTGGTCCTCATCGCGGTTGAGGTCGAGGTAGCGCACCGGGCGGCCCCAGGTCTCGCGCTGGTAGCCGAAGCGGGCGAAGCCTGCGGTCGCGTCGCTCGCCCCTTCGGCCACGACCGCCTGGACCGCGCCGGCGTTGAGCAGGGCGTCAAGGGTGGCCGAGAGGGTGTCTCGGTGGGTGGAAGGCAACTGATATTTGTGGCTAACAAGATTGGGCTTGATAAGAACGTGAGGCGTGACGACGGCGCGGAGGTCGTCGGCGATCAAGGCCAGAGCTTGTGCCACGGCGTCTCGGCGGTTGTCAGAGCGGACGACGGCGACGGTCACGGGCGACGGGTCCATCGGCGAATTCTCCGGAATCGAGGCTCGGTCGGGGCGGGAAGTCGGCCGGCTGCGTCGGCCCGGGAGCGTCGAGGCGTCGCCTCGGGTCGCGCGGCCAGCCTTGGCGTCGGTCGATGGCGGATCACCAGGGCGATGACCACCGACAGGCCGCAGCAGGTGTAGTAAAGGAGGTGCAGGGGCAACGCCGCCGCCGCGAAGGCTAATCCGCGCCGCCTCGCCAGAAATCGATAAAAGGGCAGGTTCAAGACGGCCACGGTCGTCAGATTCACGGCCAACAGTCCCAGGGCCGCTGGATATTTCGGTGAAATTAAAAGTCCGAGAAGTCCGAACCCGGTCGAGGCCACGCAGATTCTCTGCGTCTGGCTGACGTTCAGGTCTGACTCGGCGACCTTCGACCGCATCATCAAAAGCATCCATGGAACGCCGCGCTGAAAGATGTCGGTGCGCACGACCGATCGCAAGGTCCACCGTTTCAGGTGCGTCGCCTGAACATCTCGGGCCAGGACGACGCGATGTCCGGCCCTGGTCAAGCGATAGCCGAGTTCGATGTCTTCGATGGCCGGTCGGCGATAGAGATGCGGGTCAAAGCCGCCAATGTCGAGGAAAACCTCGCGGCGGATCGCGCCGCAGCCGGTCCAGAAGGTGTGCGCCGGTCGGGTCTCACCGACGAACGTTCCTTGCTGGTGGACGAAGTGATGAAGGAGATTGCGGAACTGGCTCACCAGCCCGGGGTCCGCGGGATTATCGTCGTAAGAGCCGAACAACGCCGCCAGCTCAGGGTCGTTGGCGAAGTGATTAAGTGTTCGCGCCAAGGTCTGTTCATGGACCACCACATCAGCGTCCAGAAAGAAGATGACCGTCGCGGTGAGGCGCAGATCGTCATCGCAGGGCTGGTCATGGGCGTGCGCAAGCGTGGTGAAACCCAGGCGTTTGTGCAGCTCGAAGACGGCCGAGGCCGTTTGGAGGTGGCATTCTTCAACGAGTCGCTTAACGAGTTTGGCGCGCTATTAACGCGCGACCGCATCCTGCTGATTGAAGGTGGCCTGCGCGAAGACGAATTCTCCG
>JBDTIR010000307.1:0-3722 GCA_039936275.1 Isosphaeraceae bacterium
GGCGACGGCCTCATCGAGCCGACCGATGGCTGCCAGGGCAGCCCCCAGATTCAGGGCCGCCGTGCGATGCTCGGGATCGAGCGCCAGCACCTTGGTATAGGACGCGATCGCCTCGTCGTATTTCCCAAGGCCGGCAAGGGCCGACCCCTGATTCAAGAGCGCCTCGGCAAACTCCGGGGCGATGCGCAGGGCCTCGTCATATTCCGAGAGGGCCTCGTCGAACCGTCCAGTCTCGCCCAGGGCCGTGCCCAGGTTGGCATGAAGCTGGGAACTCCAGGGAGCCCGGTTTTTGGCATAGGTCCACATGCGGATCGAATCGCCCCAGAGGTGGGCCTGGGCTCTCGATGATGTCATGGATACAGGCACAAGCATGACCCCGACGATCAAAGTGATTGGCAAGGCTCGCGGACGTCGGGAACCTTGGCTGAACCAGCAGAGGCCGGCGGCGGCCACGACCACCCAGACCATTGAGGCGATGTAGCAATAGCGATCGGCGGCCAGGGTATTGCCGATCCGGACCAGGCCGAGATGCGGGCCCAAGATCAAGATATAAATCAACCAGGCCGCCGCCAGCCAGGGGAGCCGCCGGCATGATCTCAGGACGAACCCCGTCAGCACGACCATCGCCGCGATTTGCGCGACATATCCCGGCCATCGGAAATCACCGTGCTCGGGCCTCGGATAAAAGGGAGCAACGCCGATCGGCGCCACCAGCTTGGTCACGTAGAGCCAGAGACTGGTCCCCGCCTGGGCGATCCTGGTTCCGATCCCCTCCTGAGCGGCGAGGTTCGTTAAGGTTTGATTATGCCTCTTGGACCAGTAGGCGATACCCATCAGAATGAAACTAGGTATGAGGATTGGTATCTTTTGCAAGACGGCCCGCCTTGCTTCGGGACCAAGCCAGCGACCAGGGCCGAATCGCCCGAGTGGATAGACGTCCAGGACCAGAAGTAGGAACGGCAAGCAGACCGCGCCCGGCATGAACAGCATGGCCGTGATCGAGAGTCCATAGACTCCCAAGAGCCAGTCGGTTCGCCTTGGCCGGTCTTTCGGGTTGGCCTGAAGGTAGGCCATCACCGCGAACATGCAGAACAAGGCGCACGGTAAATAGAGCTGCGCCGTAGCCCAGGCGACGGGCTCGGCCCGCTGTGGATGCGCGGCGTATAAGGCCACCGGCAGGGCGGCCAGAAGTGCCCGTCGATCGCCATTGGTCCGGCCCGATTCCGGCAAAACGCGGGCGAGCAACATCAAGGTCAAGCCGTGTAGTACGATCGCATTCAAGGCGTGAATCCCAAGGCTGACCGCGTGGTAGCCTCGCGCGTCCATGCCGCAAACCATGTACTGCACGCTCAAGAGCAACGAGCCGAGGGGTTGATAGACCCCCAGCCGCTCGGTCGTGAACGCCAGCTTGATTTGTTTCCAGCCCAGGCCGCGATAGTCATGGTTCTGAAGGAAATTGATCGGGTCGTCCATGTTCACGAACCCGTTGCTCACCACGGGAGCGAGCGCGCACCAGGCGATCAAGGCTAAGGCTGCCCAGATCGGCAACAAGACCCGCAGTCTTGGCGTGGTCAATGAGATGGGAGGGTCAAGGAAGGTTCGCGTCATGGCGAGGCTCATCCGTTGAGAAAGGACGCGCGGGTCCGACCTTTTGGCGGACTGTAGTCGCCAGGCCGATCCGGGTCAATCCGAGCTTTGGGCTTCGACAGACGGACCAGGCTCGCGCCGCCAGACCTCGATCGGGCCGAATTTCGCCTCGGGGCGAAACCGTCGGCGGACGACCTCGACCACCCTGGGGTATCTCATCCTGGGCACGATGCCTGTTTCGTCGGGAACCCAGACTACGACGGCGTCGTTTTCGCGCTCGAGCGCTTCGGCGAACTCGGGGTCGATGTCCATCCTGACGAACCACATCCAGCAGATCCCCGAATCGGCCGGGAACGGTGAAAGTCTTCCGGTCGGGCCGTTGAGCGACGGAAAGGGAGGATGCCTCAGCAGGTTGGCGACACGGGTCTCCGGTTTGATCGCTGAGCGCAGATAATGGAGAACGCCCAGATAATCCGTCCAGGGATACCGCGACAATTGACTTCGAGGGAACCCGGACAGGCTGCCCAAAGGCGGCCTGGCAGGTTCTTCGCCACGTACCAGGGGGCCGAGGGCGCGGAGACTCTCGACCGGACGGCAGAACCGGGGGATGCCCGGTATTGCCCCGAAGAGCACCAGCGCAACCGCCAGTAAGCGGCTGGAATCGGCCAGTTTGGCGGTTCTTGCCAGCCAGGCCGCGATGGGCGCCAGGGCAATCGAACCCATCAGGGCCAAGGGATGGGCTAAGTACGCATGCTGAGTCATCGGATGCATCGGCCGATACACCAGCGCGCCGACCATTGCCAAGAACCAGGTCCGCGCCGTCCTGCGTAGCTCAAGAGGACCTCGCACGGCCAAAAGAACGAGTGAAGCCAGGACCGCGCTCACCCTCCAATCGCCAAACTGGTTCACGAACGTGGACAAGGCTCCCCCTCGCGAGGAATTTCCGTATGACCCGCCGTACATCGCAAGCCGCAGCCCTTGCACAAAATCGCCAAAAATTCCCGACGCGAATAGCGGCGCGAATGCAAGGCCCACAAACAAGGCGCAGGCCAAGGCCCACACTCCGAGGGCCTGAGCCGTCCGCAACCAAGAGTCGTCGGGTCGTCGCGCTCCTTCAACAATTGCCGAGGCCAGCGCCGGCAAGAAGAGGACGGCGTGCGGGCGGATCGAGAATGCCAACGCCACGGCCAGGGCCGATCCTAACATTCCCCAACGCCCCGGCCAGGCTTCCACGACCATCAAACCCAGGGCCACGCCTAACGCCGTGTGCCAGTCGCGCTGGGCGACCGGAAGATAATCAAGGCCCAGATAAAACCCCAGGAACCCCAGATACGCGACCAGGCCCGGCACGACCTGACCAAATCGCCGACGACTCCAAACCGCCAACACAATTCCCAGCAGGATGACCAGGGCAGCATCGACGGCGTAGAACGCGACAGTCCCGCCCCAGCCGAAGACCTTGCCCAAGACCCAATGGAGATAAACATGCCCCGGGAAGTTATAAAACAAGACGTCACGATAGGGAAAAATGCCGGCGTCCCACATCTGGGCCAACGCGGCGAACGTGTCCGGATCGCGACACCAAGGCCACGTTAGATACTGCGGCGCCCAGGAAATCAGCATTCCCAGCGTCAAGACGCCAAGCGCGACCGCAAACGCGCCCCGCCATGCCCATTTCAGGAAGGAATGGATCGGATCGAGAATTCGTCGGGCCGCCAGGACCGGCGCGCCCCCCTGCTCCTTCAACGCGAGCCGACGTGTCAAGGAATCAGCAACGAACAGCCCCAAGATCGACCATTCGACCGGATGCCGGCGCACTGTCCCGGGCAAGACCGCTTGCAGGACCTCGGGCAGGACCATCAGCACGGCGACACCGAGTCCGCCTCCCAGGCCGATCGCGACTAGCAAGGCCAGGCGCAACCCAAGCGACCGGACATTTGACGCCAACGGCCCCACCTTCCATTTGATTGATGGATTGAGTCGACAGACGCATCAAGGGTTCCATTCAAATGGTAACAAACCGGGGTCCACCGGGACACCCGGTGCGACTCGCTCGACAAGTCGTTACAATCATCACAAGTGGGGCTCGGCCGCCCTTTACAAACCAAAGAACCCGCCATCGTTCCGGGCCCTTG
>JBDTIR010000308.1:0-2072 GCA_039936275.1 Isosphaeraceae bacterium
CGCAACCAATGCGGCGGCCAGGAGCAGGCGGGATCGGGACATCGCGAGGGACCTCCGGGGGCGAATCAAAGGATGTCTTATGTCTCGTGCTCATCAACGCGAAGTGGATGAACCTTGCTCTGGTTGGAAACGGGCCGGAGCGAGGGTATTAAATTGTCAAAAGCGGCTTACTTGGCCACCTTCACCGCCAAAGGGGTGGGCGGGGTGACGTAATCTTTCTTGTTGATCTGGAAGGCCATCGCCGCCTGGGCGTTGGCCGAGGCGTCGGCGGCTTTGGCGTCGGCGACGACCTTGATGGTGAAGTCAGAGGCTTCGGGGGCGACGGTGACGGGCTCGGCCTTGAGGCCGGCGGGCAGGCCGTTGAGCTTGATCGTCACCGGGTCTTTGAACGCACCTTTGCGGACGACCTTGCCGGTGACGTCGACCGTCGCGCCCGGCTTGATCTCGATGGCGGGCGCGGTCAGGGTCAGATCGGCGGGGCGGACGATGTTGAGCGCGACGGCGGGAATCGAGAGAACCTGGTCCTTACCGCCGATCTTCCCCTTGGCGGTCAGGCCGATGGTGGTCGCGCCCAAAGCGGCTTCGGGAGCGGCGTTGACCGTCGCGGTCGCTTCGGCAGCCTTGTCGGCGACTTCGGCGTTGGGCACGGTCAGGCCGGTCGGCAAGGGCAGGGGGGCCACAGTCAGTTTGCCTTCGCCCCCTTCTTTTCTTTCAACCTTGATCGGGATCGGCGCACCGAAGCCGTGGACGACCTCGACCGGCTCAGCCGGGGTGTCAAGCGTCAGAGGTCTGGGCAGGGCCGTCGTGGCGGTCAGGCCGGCTTGGGTCTGACTGTTGGTCGCCAGGGTCGCCTGTTGCGCATAGACGGTCGTCTTGGTTGCGTGCTCGACGATGGGTCCGTTGGGGCCTTGCCCGGTGCCGATGACCTTCAAGTCCAACGGGCCGAAGGTCGCGTCAGCCGAGGCCGAGATTGACAAGGCCCCGACGGTCTGGCCGTCGGGAATGAGACCAGGCCGCACCGTCAAGCCGGGCGGCGGCTCGAGCACCGACAGGGTGATCGGGCCGTTGTATCCGAGCCTGGTCACGGTCAGGCCCAGGGTGGCCGTCCCCCCCTTGGGAATGCTCACCTGCCCATCATTCAAGGCGACGTTGAATGACGGGGTCGCCGGTTCGACCGTCAAGCGATACGGGAAGCCCGGGCCCCCTCGATTTTCCAGGTCGCGCAGCACCAGGGTGATCTCGGTCACGCCGGCCGGAGGGGTGAAGCTCAAGGACGGGTCGGGTGAGATGGTTCCCGCGGCCTTCTTTTGCTGGGCCTTCTTGGACGCCGGTGCGGTGGTCGTGTCATCGGCGGTGGCGAGCTGGGCACCGTCGCCTTTGAGCACCTGGAGCGTGCCGTCAAGGGCCGAGCCCAGGTCGGCCGCGCTAACCTGGATATGATATGCCTGCCCGGGAGTGACCGTCACGATCAAGCGGTCTTCGTCGCCGACCGGGTCGATCCGGCCATTGAACGCAACCGGCGCATCTGCCTTGACTGGCGGCGCGTTCGGGTCGGCTGGTTCGCGGAGTTCCAGCAGATCGCTCACTTCGATCGGCCTGGTCAGTTCCAGTTCCAGGGCCGGATCGAAGCCCAAGGCAGCGCCCGAGACCTGGAGGCGGTATTCCTCGGTTCCAAGTGGGGCATTAAGCGTGGCTGAGGCTGTGCGAAGCTCGGTCAGGGTGCCGCCGCGCAGCTCAAAGCCAACGGTCTCTCCACGACGTCCGCCGAGCGGGTAGACTTCATCGGCCACCGGCAAAGGGCCGATCACCAGGCGGTAGACGGGCCGGCCGCCCCCTTGATAACGCGAGTCGGAAATCTCAACCACATAGTCAGTGTCTTCGGGCAGGACGGCGGTCAGGCGGGCGTCGGTCAAGAGGCCGGCCGTATCGTCGGCGGACGCCACGAAGCCTCGGCTGGCGGTCGTCAAGCGGATCATCGGATCCACCCCCGAGCCGATCCGAGCGCACTGGGCGTCAACGACGATCCGCTGCCCTTTCTTGCCGGTGAACTTGAAGAAGTCCACATCGTTGCC
>JBDTIR010000309.1:0-4328 GCA_039936275.1 Isosphaeraceae bacterium
TGATCGGCGGTTCTGTTCGATCACATACGTTGCCCACGCTCCTCGCCGTTGATGATGGACCGTCGGGCTTCGGGTCAAGGAGTTCGTGAGTTCCTCCTTCCAGGGGTGGGAGCCGTCCGGATATGCAAGCGTTCAACGAACGAATCCGGCGGTTCCTGACCCGCGAGGACGGCCCGACGGCGGTCGAGTACGCGGTGATGCTCGCGCTGATTCTCATCACCTGCGTCGTCGCTGTCGCATCGCTTGGCGACACCGTGAATTCGCTGTTTACCGAGTCCCAGGCGAAGGCGTTTGGCACGACCAAGGGGGGTTGATTCATCGGCCCGAATGGACGTCGGCCGTTGAGGGCGAGTCGGCTGGAAACCCCAGCCGCCCCGCCCTTTTTTTGTTTTGTGCCAAAGCTGGATTCATGACGCATTACTTAAATAATTCACGTGAATTTCATGCAATCATTGATTAAGGGTTGACAAGGGCCGACCCGCGTCCCAAGGTTCTAACGGGGCGCTTTTGAGTGTTCGAGACGACGACCAATCGAGGAGAGGAAGGGAATCGGAATGATGCCGGATTTACCTTACGTGGCGGTCTGGTTTGTCACGGCGATCTTGGTGGTCGCCGCGGTGATTGACGGCTGGATGTTGAAGGTGCCGAACTGGCTGACCTTCCCGTTGGTCTTGAGCGGCCTGACGTTCTGGGCCGTGACCGGCGGCCTGGAGGGGGCGCTCTGGTCGTTCAAAGGCTTGGGGGTGGGCCTGGCCGTGTTGCTGGCCCTGTACGCGATCGGCGGCATGGGGGCTGGAGACGTGAAGCTGTTCGGCGGGGTCGGGGCCTGGGTGGGTCCGGCGGTGGCGTTTCAGGCGACGCTCTGGTGGATCATGGTCGGCGGCCTGATGGCGGCGGTGATGATCATCGTTTCCCGCGATTGGCGCAAACACGTCGTCAATATGCAGACTATTGCTCGTGAAGTCCTGGTGATCCGTGATCCCGTCAAGCTCTCCGAGGTGGCCGCGGCGCGGAAGCCTTCAATGATGCTCTTGCCCTACGGCATCCCGATCGCCGTCGGTTCGATCGGCTATTTCGCCTGGTCGGGCCTGCTGTTCCCTTGACGGCCCGGCGGTTGGTCTTGGAGAGCGTGGGAAACTCGCCGTCTTTGATTCCTAACCGGCTACCCACTGCCTACTTGCTTTCCGCCCACTCCTATAACACCCTCGCGAGGTCGCCACGATGAACGGAAAATCGGTCATGCTGTTGATCCTGGCGGTGGCCTGCGGCCTGGGGGCGATGTACGGTGTGAGCAAATTGACAGCGAGTCGAAAAACGTCGAATGAGTTGGTGAACGTGTTGGTCGCGGCCAGGGAAATCAAGATGGAAGAGGTCTTGAAGGAGGACATGGTCAAGACGGTCCCGTTTCCCAGGTCGCACGTTCCGGCTGGGGCGGTCTTGTCGTACAAGGAGATCGAGGGGCGCTGGGTCAAGATCACGATGCTGGCTAACGACCCGATCGTTGAGGCCAAGCTCGCGCCTGAAGGAGCGCCGATCGGCCTCACTCCGCGTATCCCCAAAGGGATGCGCGCCGTGGCCATTGAGGTCACTGAGAAGACGGGGGTCTCGGGCTTCATCCTGCCTGATCACCGGGTTGACGTGATCCAGACCAAGGGCGTCCAGTCCGATCCGGGTGGAGGATCGCAGTCCGAAACGATCCTGGAGGACGTGCAGGTTCTGGCTGTGGGCACTTCGATCACCAGGCCCGATGACAAGGCGGTTCAGGCCCGCACGGTCACTCTGGCCCTCAAGCCCGAAGACGCAGGGATCGTCGTCGCCGCAGGGGACAAGGGGCCTTTGTCCTTGTCGTTGCGAGGGCTCGACGACCATGCGCCGGTGCGGACCGCCAAACCAAAGGCGAAAGAAGCGACCCTTCCCGTGCTGGTGGCGACTCGCGACCTGAAGCCCGATGAGCCGATCCAATCGGCCATGGTCAAGGTCAAGAACGTGCGCGCCAGCGAGGCGCCGCCCGGGGTCGCGAAATCCGAAGGCGAGGTCGTGGGCAAGACCTTGCAAATCCCGATCTTCGAGGGCGAGTCGATCCACCTGGCGAAGCTCGTCGGCGAAGCCCCGTTGGAACTCGAAACCGGACCTCGGCCGAAACCGGGGATGCGCGCCGTCACCATTGAGGTGGACAGCGCGTCGGGCTCGGTCGCGAAAATTAAAACAAACGAATACGTAGACGTCATCTTGACCAGCAAGTCCGAGGCGACGAATGCTGTTGCGGGGCCGCAAGCCGTCCCGGTTCCCGCTCAAGCGTCGATCAAGAGTCGCGTGGTTCTTCAGGACGCCTTGGTGTTGAAGCCGCCGTCTCAAGGGGCGGGCGAACTGTCGCAGGCCGGTCCCCAATGGACTTTGACTTTGGAAGTTCACCCGCGAGACCTGACGACCTTGACCGAGGCCCAGGCGAGCGGAACCTTGACGGTGGCGCTTCGAGATCCCGGCGACCACCAGCGTTACACGCCGCCAATGCACATCCCAGCACAGATTGTTGAGCGTAAAGGTGTTGTGTACAGTGGACTCTTGGCGCCACACACCTACATGATCGAGCGTCGCAAAGTGTCGGAAGCCATTGATCTCGGGGAGCGCTTTGAAGACCCGTCCGAGCCGGAGGCGGTCACGGTCAACCGGGGTCGTTGACGGCCCCCAGCCGTCCGGCTTCGATCGACCTTTTGTTTCCAAATGAAGGCGGGATGGACGATCCATGAAGGGTATGATCCGCGTGATTTTGGTTGATCCGAACGAGGAATCCCGGCAAACGCTGGAGCGGATGCTGGGAGGAATGGACTCCGTTTGGCTGGTCGGGGCTTGCCCCTCCTATGCCGCCGCGGCCAAGGCGGTCGATGAGATGGCGCCCGACCTGACGTTGGTCGTGCTGGACACCGACGCAGAGCAGGCCGTTGGCTTGATTCAAGAACTCCTGCGGGCGAGGCCGGATTCGGCCGTCTTGCCCGCGAGCCGGCCTTGCCGCCCCGACCTGATCTTGCGGTTAATGCGCGCCGGGGCCCGCGAATTTCTGATGATGCCGACCGGCCCTGACGAGCTGCTCGCCACGATTGACCGCCTGGTTCCGGCCGACGCCGAAGGGACCGAATCCGTGCGTCGAGGGGCCAGGGTGATCGCCGTCACGGGAGCCGCCGGGGGGGTCGGATCCACCACCATTGCCGTCAATCTGGCAACGATTTTAGCCAAGCAGCCCGAGCAATCGGTCGTCCTGGTGGACTTCGACCTCGTGCTTGGCTCGGTGGACGCCTGCCTCGACATCATCCCTGATCGCACCCTGCTGGACGTCGCCCAGAGCGTCGATCGGCTCGACCTGACCTTGTTGAAACGCTCGATGACCCGGCACAGTTCCGGGTTGTACGTCTTGCCCAGACCGGTCGCCCTGGAAGACGCCGCCAAGGTTGATCCCGAAGCCTTGAAGCGGGTGATTGGCCTGCTCAAGGCGGCGTTCTCGGTCGTGATTATTGACACAAGCAAAGGATTGCAAGCGTCCGACCTGGTCGCCTTCGAGATGGCCGACACGATCCTCATGGTCGTGCAGCTCGACCTGACCTGCTTGCGGAACACAACCCGCCTGCTCAATCTCTTTCGACAGTTTGACGGCTTGATCGATCGGGTCAAGGTGGTGGTCAACCGCGCCGGCTCTCGCGAGTACGAAATCAGTTTGAAGAAGGCCGAGGAGACGCTAAACCTGAAGGCCCTTTGGCAGATTGCCGACGCCCCCCGCGACTTCGCCTCGGCTCGTTCACGAGGCGTTTCCCTCGAAGTCCAGGCCCCTGGTGGCAAGGCGCATCGGGCCTTGTTGAAGATCGCCCAGTCCTTCAGCACGTCGAACCAACCTGAAACGCCGCGCAGTAAATGGAGAATCCGTCGCTTCGCGGCGATGTCATTATAAATAAAAAATTTTTTTAATTAAAACGTAAGATAATTAATAGAATAGAATTATTATCGCATTGGAATTCTTGGAGGACTGACGATGTTCAAAGGATTAGGTCGGACCACGTTCAGCCCGAAGCCCGCGGGGGCGGCCCCGCCCTTGGCGGATTCCTCGGTCGCGGTCATCGAAGAGACGCCCGCGCCCCCGCCGTTGAAGCCGCGAGAACTCGCCAAGACGCCGGACCCGGCCGTCCTGAAGTATGAGACGCTCAAGCGTCAGATCCACATTCAACTTGTCGATCGGCTCGACCTGAACCGGGTCGGCGAGATGGACCCGACCACCCTGCGCACTGAGATCCGCAGCGCGGTCGAGCACCTCTGCGACACCGAAGACCCCGACCTGAACCGGG